>VXPE01000078.1 GCA_009839745.1 Candidatus Poribacteria bacterium | reverse complement strand
ACCGCAATCACGGTGATCGCCCGAATCAACGGCTGGAAAACGATAGATTGGTCGGGAATTGTCGTCGGTCGAAGTGATCCAGCCTCGTGGTGGATGGGTGTCGCCGCGAACAATACCCTAACCTATGTATGGAACAACAACTCCGCACTGACGTGGAACTGGCAAGGCGCACCGGAAATCCCGGAAAATAAATGGGCGTTGGTCGCAATAGCAATTGAACCTGATAAAGCAACGAGTTACATTTATCACAGAGACAGCGATAAACTCGATGCTGAGGTAAACGACATTCCCCATATCGAACAGACAGTCGTCAACTTAAAGTTCGGATGGGATGAATGCTGCGGTGCCAGATACTTCAAAGGATTAATCGACGAAGTGATGATCTATGATTGGACGTTGAATGCCGACGACCTCAAAAGGCTTGCAACCGTCGGGCTGCCTGTCGAGAGTAAAGGAAAACTCGCGATTACCTGGGCAGCACTCAAGAGAGATTAAAGCAGGGTCAACTTGACGGTCGTTTGCTGAAGTTGAATTCACGTTAAAGGTTAAGAAAATTACTGCAAGGACAACGGACACAGCAGCGCAGAAGCACATAGTTTAAAAATTGGAAAAAGTACCTTTCCGGCAATATGCCGCACTCCTTTCACAATACCTCAAACCGCAGTGGATACGCGTGACGTTACTCGCGTTTTTTATGTTCACTGGGATAGGTCTCGGTCTACTGAATCCACAAATTCTCCGCTATTTCATTGATACAGCAGAAGCGGGTGGTGAAACACGAAGCCTGATCATCGCGGGTTGTGTTTTCTTCGCAATTGGGCTCCTCGGACAAGTGGTGATGTTAATCAACACGTATTTAGGACAAGACGTTGGCTGGCGGGCAACAAACCAGATGCGTGGCGACCTCGCACACCACTGCCTACACCTCGACATGTCCTTCCACCATGAGCGAACCCCTGGCGTGATGGTCGAGCGCGTCGACGGAGATACCGCAGCACTCTCAAACTTTTTTTCTGAGTTTATACTTCAAGTGATCGGAAGTCTGTTATTTCTGGCTGGCGTTCTGATTCTGGTTGCCCGTGAGGATTGGCGCATCGGAATCGCACTCACAGGTTTTGTCGCCATTGCTATCATCGTTTACAACCTGACCCGAAACATTGCTGTTCCCATTTATGCTGCTGAACGAGAGGGGTACTCCAGACTGTTCGGCTTTCTCGAAGAACGGTTGACAGGTATTGAAGATCTCCGCACAAACGGTGGTATTGACTATACTATGGACCGGTTTTACGATGTGAATCGCGATGTGTATGATCGAGCGGTAAAAGCGCATGTGATGGGAGAAGTGCTACAAACCATAAGCGGTGTCCTTTTCGCATTAGGCATCGCGCTGACAATGGGAATGGGTATCTACCTGTATCGGATAGAGGCATTTACCATAGGGACCGCCTATCTTGTCGTCCATTATACGATGATGCTTCGAGGTCCATTGATTATGATTGGGCGTCAGATGAACGAGCTTCAACGAGCAACCGCTGGATTCAGACGGATTGAGGCACTCTATCGCACGGCTCCTACGATTGCGGATGGCACAGAGGCACTTCCGGCATCAGGCGCGCTCGACATTGAATTCGACCAGGTCACATTCGGTTACACCGAAGATGAGCCCGTCCTGAAAGATGTTTCGTTTCAACTGACCTCGGGGAAATCGCTCGGATTGTTGGGACGCACAGGGAGCGGCAAGACAACAATCACCCGACTTCTGTTTCGGTTCTATGAAATTAATGGTGGACACATTCGCGTCGGAGGTAAACCGATTGAGAAGATTCTGTTGGACGATCTGCGGAACCAGATCGGTATGGTTACACAAGATGTGCAACTCTTCAATGCAACTGTCCGTGAGAACTTAACGCTCTTTGACCCTGAAATTCCTGACGACCGCATCCTGTCGGTCATTGAAGAATTGGGGTTGTCAGAGTGGTATCAATCTCTGCCAGACGGGCTTGATACACTGCTTGAAGGCACAGGGCTTTCTGCAGGTGAATCACAGTTGTTGGCATTTGCGAGGGTTTTCCTCAAGGATCCGAAAGTTGTTATCCTCGATGAGCCGTCTTCGCGGCTTGACCCGGCAACCGAGCAGCGCATTGACAGTGCGGTGCAACGGCTGTTGAAAGGGCGCACCAGTATCATCATCGCGCATCGACTCGGAACGGTCCAGCAGGTGGACGAAATTATGATTCTCGCCGATGGAGAGATTCAGGAACACGACGAACGAAAACAACTCGTTCAGAACCCGAATTCACTCTTCTCACGACTGCTAAGGACAGGATTGGAGACTTTTAATTAAAATCGGAGTGTTTTGCTGGGGTGTTTCCCCCTTCTACACCAAGAACGTAGCCTGCAACAGCGGCGCAGGCGGATTTAAGGAACGTCCGTGATAGTCGAAACGACCATTGTAACTCCGCAAGGTAAAATTAAAAATCCGCAAGGTAAAATTAAAAAATGACAACAGGGCAAGCATCAATTCGCCTCATTCGCTACCGTCCCTTCCTCTTTCTCGGCACCATCCTTTTTCGTGGGTTGGACGACCTAATGCCGCTTGCCGACGGGCTTATTCGGAAAGCGTTTTTTGATGCGCTCTCTGGAGAATCAGAGGCGGGCCTCAACGCGTGGACCTGTGTCGTGCTTTTCGTTGTTGCGCATCTTGCCGATCGCGGTGTCCTCATATCGTCAGCATTTGTATGGGCGCGTTGGCGTTACGCTATCTCAACGCTCCTGCGAAAAAATCTGATGACTGCTATCATGAACATGTCCGCGCCGCATAGCGTCTCAACAGCCTCTGGTGAAACGACAAATCGGCTTCGGGATGATGTTCAAGCGATCCAGCATTATTTGGAACAGTATATCCATTTATGGGGGAATCTCATCTTCGCGATCTCGGCAATTATCGTGATGGCTCGAATTGACGTTGCCGTGACATTCATCACGGTGATCCCAGCGATCCTAATTATTACAATCGTCAACGTGTCAAGACGCTTCATTCAACGATATCGAACTGCGCAGCGCGTCGCTACGGAACAATCAACAAATTTCATTAACGAAGTGTTCCAATCCATCTTGGCAGTAAAGGTCGCGCGGACAGAGTCAAATGTAATCGCACACTTTCGAGCGCTAAACGATGCGCGCCGCAAGGCGACGCTGGTGGATAATTTGTTCAATCAGTTCCTACGCTCCATTAGTTTCAATATTAACAACCTTGCCACCGGCGTGGTTTTGATTCTGATTGCGGAACAGATGATGACAGGGGAATTTTCAGTCGGAGATTTGGCTCTCTTTGTTACCTACATTGGTGAGGTTGCCAGAAGCGGATCGCTCGTTGGCAGTATAATGGCACAGCACAAACGGGCGGAGGTTTCATTCTCCCGTATGGAACAGACTGTTGATGAGATGCCGAGGGAAGATTTAGTAGAACACACACCCGTGTATCTGCGAGAGAATCAACCCCCACTTCCAGTCCCTCAAAAGACCGAGACAGGTCGACTTGATGAACTTACCGTCTCTGGACTTACCTACCGCTATGACGGTGAAGCTACTGGAATTACTGAGGTCGATTTGAAAATTCCTGCTGGCTCGTTCACGGTCGTTACGGGACAGATCGGTTCGGGCAAAACAACGCTCATCCAGACACTCTTGGGGGTCCTGCCGAAGCAGGCAGGCGAGATTCGCTGGAATGGCGAAATCGTTGAGGATCCGAAGGCGTTTTTCGTTCCACCGCGTTGCGCGTATACACCCCAGACCCCGAAACTTTTCAGTGAAAAACTGAGCGACAACATTCTCATGGGATTGCCGTGGGATTGGGATGCCCTCAATCGTTCAATTCGGCTCGGTGTCATGGATACAGATTTGCCAACGCTTGAAGAGGGACTCGATACTATCGT
This sequence comes from Candidatus Poribacteria bacterium, assembly GCA_009839745.1. NCBI lineage: Bacteria > Candidatus Poribacteria > Candidatus Poribacteria bacterium. The sequence goes on along the minus strand of VXPE01000078.1, from coordinate 18,538 downwards.
TGGGCCCCGCGGCGTAAAATTATCAGGTGGACAGATGCAACGCACTGCGGCGGCACGGATGTTCATACGCGACTCGGATCTGCTCGTTTTTGACGATCTTTCGTCCGGGCTGGATGTTGAAACGGAACAGACGCTGTGGGAACGCCTTTTTGAGACGACTGCGAAAGCACGTCATCACGATGGGCGTGATCGTGGAACTTTTAAGCCAGCGACCTGCCTCGTCGTTTCTCACCGGCGGCCCGCGCTCCGACGCGCAGATCAGATTGTTGTGCTAAAAGACGGGCGCGTTGAGGCGGTCGGAACGTTGGATGAACTGCTCACCTCCTCCGAGGAGATGCAGAAGTTATGGGCAGGTTTTTAATTTTAACTTGCGGAGAAACGACGTGGTTTGCAACTTTGACAGGCTATTCTCTGGAGCCGCCTTCCTGGCGCAAGCCGCGTGTGGACTTACGGGACAATGTTACAGGCTACGAATTTTGTGCTATACCGAGAACCTGCGCGTAGTATGATGATGCCCAGAACAAAAACTCGATGGTTAGAAAAGAGGAAAATGACGTGAATTCAAACACCGTTCACACGCTTGAGACCGGAAACCCAGAACTGTTCATTGACGATGCGCTGATCGCTTCTAAACATAACGTAACGCGCACACTCCATCAATGCGTGAAGCATGACGTTTCTGTTCTTAAACCTGATCCCGAGAATCCGTGGGAACACGGAGGTCCCGATCAATCCAGACGCGTTCACCTCTACGGCACCACGATGTATGATGCGGCGTTCGGGAAATATCGGATGTGGTATATGTGTCGCATGGGACCGCATTGGCGGTTTGAAGCGAACGAGATCCCAGGGCTTTACGTCCCACGTCCAGACCGAAACCCCTCAACATACAGGGGACAGACCCACGATGCCTACGGACGGAAGTTCGTCGAAAATGATCGTGGGGATCTTACCTGCTACGCCGAAAGCGACGATGGGTTGACCTGGACGAAACCCAACCTCGGTCTCTTTGAATTCAACGGAAATCCGAACAATAATATCGTGTGGGATCTACACGGGGCGTGTGTTTTCCGAGATGATGACGAACCGGATCCCCAGAAACGGTATAAGATGATCGGTTTTTGCAGACGGTATCGCAATATCTTTCTCCTCACGTCTCCTGATGGGATCCGATGGGACGATTCGGATTACTTGGAACCGGTTGCAGATCGGGACAACGAAGGTGCGTTCAATGTAATCTACGATAAGAAAAAAGAGATGTTCCGGGCTTACGCCCTGATACGCGGAGACGACAAAGACGCACGCCGTATGATCGCGTATACCGAAAGTCCATGCTTAGAGGGACCCTGGGAACCCCTCGAACCGATGTTCGGGGCAACTGCTGAGGACGATGAAATCGGTGTCCAGCGATATGGTGCCGATCGTGCTGAAATCCACAACATGTCGGGTTTCCTCTATCACAACATCTACATCGGGCTTGTTGGGGTGCTGTATGTGACGGGACCGGGTGCAGCGGAGCACGAAATTCCTATTGACGGACCGATTGACGCGCAACTCGTGAGTAGTCGAGACGGGTTTAATTGGGTGTATCCGGATTCGATTCGGACACCGATCATTCCACGCGGCGAAAGCGGCACGTTCGACATGGGTATGATTATGGGAACCGCGATAGAGCCGATCATCACCGAGGATGAAATTCATTGGTATTATACGGGAACCGTCCACACCCACGGTGCCCAGATGAAAGACAGGCACAAGGAGATTGGGCTTGCGAAGTGGCGATTGGATGGTTTCGTCTCGCTTGATGCGGATGCGGAGGGTGGGGTCATTGAAACCGTCCCGTTGCAGATTCCCGACGGCGGACTTGAAATCAACGCCGATGCAAGTGGCGGACAAATTGCTGTTGAAGTGCTGACAGCCGATGGACAGGTGCAACCCGGTTTTTCGATTGACGACTGTATTCCATTGACAGGGGATGACATACGGCATTCGGTGCAATGGAAATCAGGGACGTTGGCGAATGCAGAGCAACCCTTACGACTCCGTTTCGCGCTAAACCAGGCAAGTCTGTATGCGTTCCGGGTTGCGGTAAACGCATAGCCTCTCCATTTGTGCTGAGATGTCGTCTGTTATCGCTGCCCGACATTTGGGTCTAATTCCTTAGCCTTTTCAAAATCTGCCTTCGCTGATTTGTGTTGCCCAAGTGCCTCTTTGGCAAGCCCGCGCTCATGGAAGTATTCTGCATTCTCTGGATCAAGTCGGAGTGCGGCATCAAAGTCCCCTATCGCGTCTTCAGCGTTGCCAAGAGCGACTCTTGCAACACCCCGATTGCCGTAGGCGGCGGCATTTTCTGGGTTCAGTTGTATGGCTTGTGTGCAGTCTTGAACTGCCGCTATGTATAATGCCTCCGCATCCGTTATATCTCCCTGATCCGCTTGCGTTTTACCGAGGCGGAACTGGGCATATCCTCGATTGATGTATGGATCCGGATTCTCTGGATTCAGCTCTATCGCATGTGTGCAGTCTTGAATCGCCGACACATATAATGCTTGTGCCTCCGATATATTCCCTTGATCTGCCTTAGATTCACCAAGAGATGCCTTTGCAGCACCGAGATTGTTATACGGATCGGCATGCTCTGAATTCAGTTTGATGACCTGTGTCCAATCGTGAATCGCACCTTGGTAGTATTTCTGTTTCTTTGCTGTATCTGTCTCTGATTGCGCAAGGCGAAACCTTCCGCCCGCACGGTTGTGGTAGGCATTAGCGTCTTCTGGATCTCGCTTGATGGCTTGCGTGCTGTCTTCAATTCCTGCCTCATATAACCCTCTGGCTTTCTCGGCATCTCCTTTTTCAGATTCAAGATCGCCGAGCCTGAATTTGGCAAGTCCTCGATTGTAATAAGCATAAGCATTCTCAGGGCTTACTTCGATGACTCTATCAAAGTCGGCGATCGCTTTGTCATAGTGACCTTCAATGTAGTTCCTTGTTCCCTGAGAGGAGTGTACATAGACAAGGACAGATCCTTGTTTTCGCCAGACTGCCAACGGTTCAGCGGGACCCGACTGGACGAGTAGTGACTTCAGGACGTTTGAAGGGATAGCGTAACTGTAGGGATCTACTGCACCGGAGACGATTCCTATGACCTGTCCTTTACTGTCTATTACGGGAGAACCACTGTTGCCAGGGGAGATTTTAACGTTCATCTGAAGCCATTTATCGCTATCCCGGATGCTATGTAAAGTCCCCTCCGAGACCATCCATTTTCCTCTGGGGTATCCTACAGCGGATACAGTCTCACCCCTCTGAATGGTGTCGCTGTTTCCAAGTGGAAGCGGTGTCCCTTCCTCTGCAACTTTTAGGATGGCAATGTCATTTTTGACATCGAACGCTGTAACGCCTTCAACAGTCCAGTTTTTCGCATCGTCAATCGAGCGGATGAGAACGAATTCGCGGTGCGCGAGAACGTGAACGTTCGTCGCAACCTTGTTACGTGTCACGAAGAAACCGGTAGCATGGCTATCTCTCCCTCCGACACGGACGATAGAATTCCGCACATCTTCCTGTTTAAAAGGTTCCGCAGGCACTAAGTTTTTTTCTGCCATCTCTTGGGGAGCACGCGCACAGGAGCACAAAATTATTAAAGCCAGTAAGCCAAATAAAAATTCTCTGTTTGTTTTCATAAATAGAGCCCTTTTCAGTAAAGGGTTAGCGCACGTGTGTAAGCATCACGATAGCGAAAATGAGGTGTAGTTTGTTTCACCTTTTGATTTCAGCACATCTTATACCATTTCTAAGAGATTATATCGCATTGACAGATCGCCTCAAAGACTGCACAGGCTAACGGTCTCCTATGCTACAAAGAGCTCGTTTATTGAAGCATTTTCAGTCAGAAATGGTATTACTATCTATCATAAACTGCTTGTGTTTGTTTTGTCAAACTTCCTTGAAGCCATTTCGTCTTTTTCAACTGTATACTCAATTTAATGTCGGCATCTCGGGGGTTGTGTCCTTCTGCTACTGTTTCATTTTTAGTTGTGAATCGTTCTGCTTTCTTAAAAAAAATGTGAATTTACCTGGGAACAGAAGGTTAAATGTCCTTAAACTTCAGTTTGAATCCGTTGTGTCATCTAATGTTTTCTGTGCAGAGCTTGACCGCATGGCGCGTGATGTCCGTGAAACTTACGAACCAATGCCTGGAACTGACAAGGCACTCCTACCAGGGGCAATTGAGATAGAACGCACAGAACAGCATCGACGTGAAAGCGAGGTTTCGGTGAGAGTGTTTTCTTTTTTAAATGACAAGAAAATATCACGTTTATAGGTAAAAAACTTTAAAAGAGGAGAAAAAATGCGTCACAGAATCGTTCTTGTGATATTGGCGGCGATTGCAGCAACGAGCATACATGTTGAAGCCAGCAAAGAAATTAAACCGTCGTTCACCCAAGACACCATCGAAATCGACGGGCATCTCACTGAAAAGGATTGGGCGCAGGCACAGGTCATTGATGACTTTACCCAACAATCCCCTGATGAAGGGCAGCCGAGTACCGAACGCACAGAGGTCCGCATGCTGTATAGTGCGGAGAAACTTTATATCGGGTTTGAGTGTTACGACTCCGAGCCTGAAAAAGTGGTTGCGAACGAAATGCGGCGGGATGGGCAGCTGTGGCAGAATGACAACGTTTATGTGATGCTTGACACCTACGGTGATAAAAGACAGTGCGTCTTTTTTCGGATGAATGCGCTCGGAGCACAGTCAGATACCGCAGTCACGGACGGTGGCGAAAATCTTAATGGGAGTTGGGACTGTATCTGGGAGGCTGCGGGACGGCGGCACAATAAAGGCTGGACGGTTGAGATCGCGATCCCGTTCAATCAGTTACGGTTTAAAAAAAGCGATTCGATGATGTGGGGCGTGAATTTTGGACGCAATATCGCGCGGAAGAATGAAACGACACAGTGGATACAGGTCCCTCGAAGTGAGAGTTGGCCCGGCACCTATCATCCGACGTATCAAGGCAAACTGATTGAATTACAGGGCATCGCGTCACCCTCCTATTTTAATGTCAAGCCGTATCTCCTCGGTGGCTTGGCGAGGAATCTCGACGACACAAAGTGGCAACGAACTACCGAACGCGATCTCGGCTTAGACATGAAATACGGGGTGACATCGAACCTGACGTTAGACTTAACGGTGAATACCGATTTCGCACAGGTAGAAGCCGATCAAGAGGAGGTTAACCTCACGCGTTTCAGTCTTTTTTTTCCTGAACGGCGAGAGTTCTTTCTCGAAGGAAGCGGACTCTTCGCTTTTGGCGCGGGCATTGGGGATTTCGGCCCCCCACCCCTGTCAGTTTTTTACAGTCGCCGAATCGGCATTGAAGACGACAGACAGGTTCGGCTGCTCGGTGGTGGTAAACTGACTGGAAAAGTCGGGGCATACAGTGTGGGCGCGCTCAATATGACGACCGCCGCCTCAGAAGAATCACCGTTGACGAATTTCTCTGTACTCAGAATGCAGCGCGATATTCTCAGCGATTCGAACGTTGGTTTCATTCTCACCAATCGACAGAGCGACATCGGCGAGTATCATCGCAACGGCGGGGTAGACCTCTTTTTTAGACCCCATGATCAGTGGCGGATGCGGGCAATGACCGTTGGAAGTTGGTCGCCGGATCCCGATGAACGCGATGTCGCATGGTATCTCTCGAACGACTGGCGCAACGACTCTTTTCACGTCAATGCGTCTTATCTCGACATCGGTCCCCAATTTACCAGTAAAATGGGGTTCATGCATCGACGAGACATCCGTTCGTTGATGTTGAATGCCGATTACGAAGTTCAAGTGAGACGATACAGTGTTCGAAATGTCGGCGCAATGTTCACTGGTAGTTATCTGTTAGACCACGATAACAGGCTCATCGGTTGGGATGTGGGAGTCGGTGGAGATATGATTTCGGAATCCGACGATGGACTCAACCTCGATTTCCGGCGGTTTTTTGACCGTGTTGAGGAACCTTTCAGCATCGGTGATGTTGAGATTCCCGCTGGCGATTATGAAATGGATCAGGTTTCACTAACCACTTTCACCGAGACCAGTCGTCCGCTCGCGATCTTCGGACAGATGGATTACGGGGATTACTTTCACGGCGATCGTGTGAGTCTCAGCATTGATAGTCAGTGGCGGATGACCTATCAGCTCGCGATTGAAATGCGATACCAACGCAACTGGATTAACCTACCCGAAAGCGATCTGTTTACGACAAACGTTGTCGGCACTCGTATCAGTTATGCGTTGAATACGCGTTTCTTTACCAAATTATACGCGCAATGGAACGACAGTGCAGAGCGGGCAAGTGCGAATTTTCTGCTCAATTACATCTACCGGCCCGGTAGCGATTTTTACTTCGTGTTCGATCAGGCGTGGAAGGCATCGCAAGGCTTGCAAGATCACGAATGGACAGTCTTGAGTAAATTTACCTATCTGTTCAGTTTATAGTGTTTGTAGGTGTGATCTCTACGCGAAATCAGATGCCTTTGTCTTGATATTTCTGATTCAAATCTGCTATAATTGTCCGTGTCAATACAATACGCAATTTCAGGATTCAACGCGATGGTATTGGAACATCTCGATCTCTGCCTTGATATAAAAGAGGGACTCCTCTATAACCCGGCACATGACGGTGAATGGATTACAGAGATTCTCTAATGATGGATAAGGAGTGTTTTAGGTATGTTACAACCCGGTAACTTTGCGGGCCACAGTATTCACTTGGAGACTAAACGGCTCAGACTTCGCCCCTTTAAAGAGGCAGATTTTGATACTGCGGTCCCCTTTTACAACGACCCTGATTTCCTACAAGCGATGGAAGGGGAACCACCGGATGAACCCATAACGAAAGACTATCTCAAAGCCGCGGGCACAGCGATGGCAAAAGACGGTTTTTTGTTCGCAATCGTTGAAAAGGCAAGCGGACGCACCATCGGTGAGGTCTGTTTGCAATGGATGAACTTGGAGCGCGGGGAAATTGAGGGTGAGAAAGTCATGCGCCTCCCCATCGGGATTTGGGACAAAACTTTGTGGGGGAAAGGCTACGGAAAAGAGGTCGTGCGATGCTTAGTCGCTCACGCGTTTGAGAAATTGGGGATTGATCGGTTGTGTCCAATGGATGTCGACGTGGACAATGCCCGTTCAAAAGCGTTGTGGCAGGCACTGGGATTCACCGTTTCACGAGAAGTGGATGACGGAAAAACAGTGGACTTTGAGATGACACGCGCAGAATATGAGAAACGTGTTCAACAGAATTTCAAATTAGAGGAGTCTTGATGTTCAGCACACAACTTGCTAAGCGGGCATCAGAAAATAATCCGATCCGTGTCGGTATCATCGGAGCGGGAAAATTCGGTGCTGGGTTGGTGGCGCAACTATCGCAGATGCAGGGTATCGTGGCAAGCGCAATTGCCGATATCGACTTAGGGCACGCGAAAGGCGCGTATAAAGCCAGCAATGTCCCGTTCGACGCGATGCAACAGGTCGGAAACGTTGACGCGATGAACGATGTGATCCGCAGCGGTAAATCGGCAATTACTGAAGATGGACTGCACATTATTCAGTCGGATCTCATTGATGTCGTCGTGGAAGCCACCGGTATCCCTGAAGTCGGTGCACGGATGGCGTATCACACCTTGATGCATCGGAAGCATCTGGTGATGGTTAACGTTGAAACCGATGTGACGGTCGGTCCGTTTCTGAGACGCTTGGCGGACACCGCGGGGGTTGTTTATACGCTCGTCGATGGGGACCAACCCGGTGTGACGATGAACATCGTTGAATGGTCAAAAACACTCGGTTTTGAAATCGTGGCTGCCGGACGCGGCACGGTGTTCTATGACGATGATCGGGTCGGGATACCAGATACCGTTCCTCAGAGATTCGGATTTAGTCAGGAACATATTGAACGTCGCACGATTAACTTCAAGATGTTCAATTCCTTTCGAGATGGATCGAAAGCGCAAATTGAAATGACCTCGTTGGCAAACATGGCAGGACTCCCCCCGGATGTCCGCGGTATGCACGAACCTTCAGTGAATATTGAGGACATTGCCAAGGTCTTCAGCCTTCAAGAGGAGGGGGGTATCCTAAACCGACACGGGGTCGTAGAACTCGCAAACAGTGTTGCGACCGATGGCAGGACTATGCTTGATGACCCACTTCGGATGGGAGTGTTCGTTGTCATTCGGACCGACCATCCGTTCACGCAAGAGGATCTTGCTGGCTACAATCTCTATACCGGTGGGAACGGGAAGAACTATCTGCTCTATCGTCCCTATCACCTTGTCGCTGTCGAAGCACCTATTTCGATTGCGAAGGCTGCACTCTATGAGCAACCGACAGGCGCGCCGCTGCCGACACCTGTTGCGGATGTTATCACAGTTGCCAAACGCAATTTGAAAGCCGGGGAAGTCCTTGATGGCAGTGGTGGGTATACCGTCAACGGACTCATTGAAAAGGCGGAAATTGCACGCGCTGAGAATCTACTTCCCCTCGGTTTGGCGTATGATGTCAAACTCAAAAGCGATGTTTCTCAAGGGGAAGCGATCTCTTATGATATGGTGGAGCTCAACGAAGCGTCTTTCGTCCTCAAACTCCGTCGTCTCCAAGACGCGACCGTCTGAAAGACGCGTTGAAGGATGAATCCTTGATCCTGATCCGTAGGGAACATTTAAAAAGAGGCTATGCCCACGGATCCAGCACAACCTTACCACACTCACCTGTTGCTTGCAATTCCCACGCCGTCTGAACGTCCTGCATTGGGAACGTGTGTGTGATAAACGTATCTATCTGTTCAGGCACGCTCTGAATCACCTGCATCAATTTTGGATAGACGCCGAGGTTATAGTGCCAATTCCCACGTAGCACCAGACCTTTCCGAATCATGTCTCGGCTCGCACCAAGCGGAAAATCACCACCTTCTCCAACGAACGTGACCTGTCCTTTCCTGCGGGCGGCATCGACCATCAACCGGTGTGCCGCAGACGCGCCTGAGCAGTCCAATGCTTTGTCAACACCGACTCCGTTCGTAAAGTCTTGGATCTGATCGAGGATATCTTCATCCATCGGATTAAAGACAACGTCTGCGCCTAATTTTTTCGCGAGTGCGGCGCGATACGGGTGGCTTTCAACACCGATAACACGCGCCCCGCGATACCGGGCATTCACAATCCCGCCAAGTCCGACGGGACCCAATCCAGTAACCATGACTGTATCTAATGAATTGACCTGCATCTGCTCCATGGCACCGAATGTCGGTCCCAATCCACAGCACGCCATTCCAGCGTGTTCGTAGCTCACACCGTCTGGAATTGGAGATAGTAGATCTTCCATTTTGTGCATATACTGCGCGTAAGTCGCTGAAGCAGGCTCTGTACCGAGTGTCTCCTGGATGTTCCGTCCTTTGAGGCAGTGGATATGCTCACCAATCGCACACATTTCGCACTTACCGCAAGAATTCTGAGGTTGAACAACCACGCGGTCGCCTACCTTGACACGACCGGGTTGCGCGACTTCGACGACTTCTCCAGCGGCTTCGTGTCCAAAGTTTTCACCCGTGCCACCAGATATGAATCCTTTATATTCTGTACACATTGGAACGGCACGAATTTTAACAACGACGATATCTCCTGCTGCCTGAGGATCGGGTTTATCTACCACGCCTCCCCTACCTTCACCAAACATTGCTGCAACTTGCATAAAAATATGGTAACCGAAACTCTCCACAGCCCGGTAGGGCCTGACAAAAATTATTGTGGAGAGAAAAGGTTGTCCTCCTCGTGAAAATGTTGATTCGGATAGGATAGCACGGCGCGTGCAATCCGTCAAGACATATTTCAGAATTTAACTACATTGTCACCAACGATTGTGATAAAATAAAAAAAGAAGAGCGGCTAAAAAAATCTGCAACTTCTTAAGGAGGAAAAATGGCATCCGAAAAGACAGGTTTGACACCGGCACAAAAAACGTTTTATCAGGAGAATGGGTATCTCGTTCTTGAGCGTGTTTTTTCGCAAGAAGAATGTCAGCGTTTTGTTAAACACATGGAAGACCTTCACGCAGGACGCAAGGAGCTTGAAGGGTTTTTTCAACAGGATAAATACGGTGCCCGAACCTTTAATCAGCATCTTTACGATCCCGTCGTATTGGATCTGCTGATCAATCCCCGCTTACATAAACCCCTCGCGGACTGTTTTGGCGGCGAACCCGAAGGTATCCAAACGATGCATTTTTATGAAGGATCCGAGCATCCATTGCATCAAGACCAGTATTATCTACCCGATTGCATGTCTGCATGGATTGCGATGGTGCGTGTCGATGAAAACAATGGACCGCTAATAGTCCAGCCGGGTTCAAATCGGGGTCGGTTGATTACGAAAAGCGATGTGCCGATGACCTTGCTACCGGGGGAGACCTACGAGTTGCAACAGCACAACCGTTATTTTCCAACCGTCAAACAGGTTTTCGACGAAAATGGAACCGACGCAGTTCAGGTAATGGTGAACGCTGGGGATGTAGTCCTATTTGACGGAAAGTTAATCCACGGGGGCGCGGAGATTTTGAAGCCGAGAACCCGGAGACACGCCTTGGCGTGCCATTATATTCCTTACGCCTCCGAAAACTGGGAACGCGACTGGCCCAGGTTTTCATTCGATGGCACTCAGCGGGTTCACTATCAGTGACGTCGGGATAACAAAAGACAGTGATGAAAGTTGACATTTCGCACCTTGTGTGTTATCCTTAATGACCAAAGCTTTGGCAATTTGATAAGCCTTGGCGTTGGGAGTCCTTGAACGCCTCCAAGCGGAAAAAGACAACTAAACCGCTTACGCTGGTAACACGCACGCGTATTTGTCTATGCAATAATGAAATAAGGAGAACAGATAATGCGATACCAATTGACTTTTTGGATCTGTTTAACCGTAGTCATGGGTTATTGCTTCCCGATAGTTGCGCAGGAAGCGGCACAAACCACAACACCAACGACCCAGGAAGTATCCGCCAAAAAGAAGAAAGAGTTTGAAGATTTTTCAAAAGTTACCGAAGATAGTAAAAGCTACGAGGGCTTTTTCAAACTACACCAGAAAAAAGAGAACCTCTATTGTGAAATTCAGCCCGCCCAGTTGGACCAGCCTTTTCTCTGTATGATTAGCGTTGCGCGCGGTCTCGGACAAGGACGCCTGCTTTCAGGGATGACGCTGGAAGAGTGGATGCTCGTCTGGCGGCGTGTCGGTGATAAAGTGCATCTGGTGCGAAAAAATGTGCGGTTCCGTGCGGAGAAAGGGACACCGATTGCAGAAGCGGTTGATTTGGGACATAACGATTCAGTGCTGTTCTCCCTCAAGATTGAAAGCATCCATCCGCAACGGAAGAGCGTGCTGGTGAACATCTCTCCGGTTTTCATATCCGACCTACCGCCTTTGGCACGCCGTATTGCCTCTGATGCCCGCTTCGACAAAGCGCGCAGCACATGGGGAGCAGTCAAGGCGTTCCCGAAGAACGTTGAGTTGAAAGTCAATGCTGTCTATAGTTCCCAAACGAATATGAGTGCCATTCCGGACAGTCGGGGTATCCAGTTGACCTTGCACTACAGTCTCGCTGGACTTCCAGAGAACAATTATCGTCCCCGATTGGCTGATGATCGCCTCGGACATTTTATGACAGCGGTCAAAGACTATTCCTCTAAAACCAGTGATGCCCCTTTTATCCGGTATGTCAACCGCTGGCATTTGGAGAAAGCGGACAAGGAGGCGAAACTTTCGCCCCCGAAAGAACCGATCATCTTCTACATCGAAAAAACCGTGCCACATCGCTACCGTCCCTATGTCCGACAGGGGATTCTGGAATGGAACAAGGCGTTTGAAAAAATAGGATTTGCCGATGCGATTGAGGCGCGGATTCAACAAAACCATGAAGACTGGGACCCTGAAGATGCGCGGTACAATACGATTCGTTGGATGGTCGGCGCAGGATTTGCGATCGGTCCCTCTCGCGTGAACCCGTTGACAGGCCAGATCTTGGATGCCGATATCCTTATCGGTGAGAGTTGGATCCGGTACTGGCAACGAGAGTATATGACGTTTTTTGATGAAGTAGCGCATGAACGCGACCATCCGATGGACCACTCTTCACACTTCCAATGTCAGATTGCATCCGGCTTAGCACGGCAGATGGGCTTTATGGCGAGCGTCTTGCAGGCGCGAGGTTTGGCTGACGAAGACGGTGAACTCCCAGAGGAGTTCATTGGGGAAGCACTCAAGACTTTAACGATGCACGAAGTCGGACATACGTTGGGATTCCGTCACAACTTTAAAGCGAGTACGATATTCTCCCTTGACGATCTGAACAAAAAGAAGGGCGAAGCACTTATCGGCTCCGTTATGGAATACGATGCTGTGAATATCGCACCTGAAGGTCAGGAACAGGGAGATTACTATACAAAGACAATCGGACCTTGGGATTACTGGGTGGTCGAATACGCCTATAAACCCATTGATGCCAGCAAACCCGAAAGTGAATTGAAAGCGTTGGGGGAGATCGCTTCCCGTGTTGCATCATCAGAGCTCACTTATGGCACAGATGAAGACGCGTATGGGTACCGCTTCAGGGACCTCGATCCACTGGTAAATCGGTGGGACCTCGGTGATGACCCGCTTGCGTTTGCCAAGCAACGGCGTGAAATTGTTGTGGGACTCTGGGACAAAATAGCAGATAAAGTTACAAAAGAGGGGATGGGCTATCAACGTGTCAGGCGAGCATTCGGAAGCCTGCTGTATGAACACGGTTTCACCATGTATCTCGCAAGCCGATACATCGGTGGACAGTATCACCATCGCGATCATCGTGGTGATGAAAATGGACGTTTACCCTTCGTGCCTGTGCCAGCAGTGAAACAACGTGAGGCACTCCAATTCATCAAGGAATATGCCCTTTCAGATAAAGCCTTCAGTTTCTCGCCGGAACTCCTAAATAGCTTGGCGATTACCCGTTGGAGTGATTGGGGAGGTGATAGTTGGAACTCTACACGTTTCGATTATCCGGTGCATGATGTTATTCTCCGAAATCAAACCCTCATCTTGGAACGAATGCTTTATCCCTCGGTGCTTTCTCGCGTTCAGGACGCTGAACTTAAGTTCCCTAAGGGTGAGGACGCGTTCACACTGCCGGAACTCTTTTCAGGCATTACGGATGCCGTCTGGGTCGAACTCGGCAGGGATGCGGGGGCGAAGCAGTGGTCGAATTCGGATGCGTTCATCTCCAGTTTCCGTCGGGGTTTGCAGCGTGAGCACTTGAAGCAACTCATCAAACTGGTATTGGAAGCCGACAGCGGCACACCTGAAGATGCGAGGTCGCTCGCACGCCTCCACCTCGGACAGATCAGGAGTAAAATACAGCGCGTACTGCAAAATGCCAGAGACACTCTCGACGATTACAGTTTTGCGCATCTTGAAGAATCGCAAGTCCGAGTTGAGAAGGCATTGGATGCCAGTTTCCGAGTTGAGAAACGTTAGGAGGAATGGATGGAGATTCTTCAATATACACCCGACATGCAAGCACCTTTAACCCAATTTTACAACCGTATGACCATCAACGTGCCGAAGTGCTATCCAGTAACAGAGGAAGAATTGGCTACTGCGATACGCGGGGTTACCACTGGTAAAGCCGACAAAAAGGAAGGTGGACTTGACTCTGAAACTGCCTTTGTTGCAATGACCAACAGTACAGTGCAGGCGTTTATTCACGTCGGTATCGGTCAAATCGGAGATAATAGAGAAGAAGATATAGGTGTTATTCGGTTCTTCGCCTATGAACGCGGGGCACGGCGCATTGGGCAAGCCATGCTTGAAAAAGCGGAGGCACATCTGAAAGGGTTTAACATTTCCCAAATCTTCGCCTTTCCGCAAGATTGTCGGTACCGTTTCTATCATTTTGACCACGCCTATCTATCAGATGCACTGGATCAAGTTCAAGGACTCCTCGGATTTAACGGATACCACCGTTCCAGTGGCGAGGTTTTTTTGGATTGGGAAGACTATTCCGTTACACCCGTCCCTTCGAGTCTACCGGTAACGCTTTCTGTTGAATGGAAGGACGGACGTGGACAACTCCCGAACTGCACGGTGCTCGCGCATCAAAACGGTGAACAGGTTGGCATCTGTGAATCCCTCTGCGGGGGCGAGTTCTCAAGCCACGTTGATGCGCAAGTTTGGCTTCATACCGTTTGGCTCGGTATTGAGGACGATTTTCAGGGACAAGGTTTAGGACGCTATCTGCTCCAATACGCACTTCAAGAGATGCACAAAGTCGGATACCGGCACGCCGCGATTAGCACTGCCTGGGATAACCACCGCGCGTTCCTCTTTTACAGCAACTGCGGGTATCGGACCGTAGATTGGACCTACGGATTCGTCAAAAATCTCTCCGAAGCCCCGACACACAAGTGGTAGTCAGCGATTCAGATAATCAGTGGCATTGATTTCCTCTAAAACTGCTGTTGCTCGTTGTGCCAATTCAGTTGTCGCATCACGCTTGACCGCTCGGTTTAAGTGTAGGATGGCGCGTTCATCTCCGTTGCTTGCCAATTCCAACGCTTCCTCAAACCCCTTGTTCCCGTAACTGAAGTCTCTTGGGAGAACCGTCAGATCATGATCTTTCCAATAATACTTCAGTTCATCGGACTCCCAGTTGCGATAGACATGTTCCCACGTAAGGGAATTGAAGAGGTTCAGGTGCGGTTCGAGCATGTGCTCAGCGATCGGGTCATCGGCAGCCTGATAACGATTGTCAAGCGACACGCGGAGCCGATCCTCGGTCAAATTCGGGAGTGCCTTGTGAATGGTCAAAGCAGGGAAGATGAGCGTATCACCGGCCTCATAGTTCGTGGAATGCCATTCACCCGACAACTCGTCCTCATTGACGCACAAACTGCCAGCACCGAGCGAAAAGTGGTGTTCCATGACCTTATTGACTTTATGCGAACCCGGTAGGACTGCTAAGCCTCCCAATTCTATCGGGCAATCCCCAATGGGTGCCCAACAGGTATAGGTCTGAAAATTTCCCTGGAAGTGGACGAAGTCTTGGTGTATCGGTGTGGTGTGCGCCGTGTACTTGGGGAACCAGAGACGCGCAATCTTCTGCGGGTGCGGTAGCACTTCTCTACCGACAATCTTCTCCACCATATCCACGACTTCGTGCCAATGCCCAGAACGGTGGAACGCCTCTAACTTATACACTTCATGGTATACATCCGTGTATTCGGGGTCTCCCTCGGTACACTGAGTGGATATATCGGCGATGCCATCCATGGGGTCAGTTCCTGCGACGAGCCAACCGCCTTCCTGCATCGTCGTTAGCATCTCTCGCCGCAACGTCCAGAGTTTGTCGGGATTTTGTAGTTTCTTGAAGAAGACATACCCTTCTTCCGAGATCCGGTGACGCAATTCTTCCGGATCATTCATCGCATCGTTGGATACGCGAAGTTCTTTTAAGGTTGTCATCGGGGCTCCTCCTTGTATCTATCCGTGTTCGTTTCCGTTTTAGGTATTTACATTATCAAAAGTCTTTTCATTTTTTGAAAACTCCAGCCTTTAGGCTGGAGATGTGAAAAATGCTAAGGGCATAGTGCATGAAACTGGGCTTAGGATGTGAAAAACCTCACCTAAGCCCAATCTTAATTGTGAAATTTAACGAGATCTATTTCTGTCAAATTCACATCTAAATTCTCTACTCATTTGAACTGCTAATGTCGCATCAATAAAATTCTGTGCGATATAATTTCGCAATTCAACCGAATCAGGGATAATATCCTTGGTGGAATGAAATTTTCCCTTGATATACTTCTTACCTTTCAAGGAATAATCTCTGTAGCTATAAATCTGTATACCAAGACTGGATTCCCAACCAGTGGGGACATTTTGGTATTTTACCAATTGTCTACTCAAATCTCTCAACGTTGTGACACCAAACTTAATCCCCATATCAGTTTCACAACAAAATAGCAACTCCATATTCATATCATAATACAATGGAGCGGCCTCATCTGGGCGTATCATTCCTACGTTCATTTTTGGTTCCTTAATTTTAATTCTTACGCGTTAAAGTTAATATTGACTTTTTCGCGTGAATATGTTAAAATTAAGATTAAATTAATCGCGTGAGTTTTCATCTATTAATGCGCGTTTAATCTAATCAACTATAACAGCAAACTCAATTTGGTCGTTGGATTGCTGTTTACATTGTAAGAGCGAAATGCCCTCTTCGGAGGGCATTTGCCCTTTGCACTATATAATAATACATAAAATATGGCTTGTCAAGTTAAAACGCAAATCTATGCTAAGATTTGCGTTTTTTGTATGAAAGGAGGTAGTTTAAATGTATGAGTCTGTGCGTCCTAATCAGCGGTACAAGTCGTCTCGTCATGCAATTTTTGCGTGCGATTATCATATAATTTGGGTGACAAAATATAGGCGACAAATCCTGACTTCTGTGATTCAGGAACGTCTGAAAGAGATAATCATGGAAAAGCAGGAGGATTACAACTATGAAGTGACGGCACTGGAGATAATGCCGGAACATGTGCATCTGTTGGTATCCATTCATCCACAATATTCTGTAACCGATGTTGTTGGCAAAATCAAAGGTTACTCATCCTTGATTTTGAGACGCGAATTCTTTGGATTAAAGCGAATTCGTTCTTTGTGGACGAGTTCCAAGTTCATAGCTTCAACTGGTGGTGTAACACTGGAGACTCTGAAGGAATATGTGGAAGGTCAAAAATACAAAGAGTATCGTGTGGATAGCTAGTTGTTAAATCTTTAACGATGAAACCCGCATCTCTTTTCGGGGGATGCGGGTTTCATCAGGATCCTGCAGGATCCTGCCTGATTCCCTCAAGAGCTGTGATACATCAACAGCTGCTATGAACTTGAGAGATGGTTCAGACTTGCAGTAAAAAGTATTCTAACAGAGAATAAAAAATCTGTCAAGTAAAAAAGATTGGACTTTGTTTTCTAAATAGGGTATAATTACACTTGAGAAAGGGGAGGCATGGACTGCCATCCAAACCTCCCTATTTTGAAGCGACTAACAGCATTACTCTTTTTGTGGATTTTTGCTGCTTGTCATATTGGTAGGGGGCTTTTGCCTCCTACATCTATTAATCTTTAATGATACGATAATTTTAATGAATTGTCAAATGAATTTAATTTTCGCGTCATTAACGCGCGTTTAACGCGAGGAGTTTTCATCATGAAAGCAAAAATTGTATTTTTGATGTATCTCTTGTTAAGTGTTTCGTATGTTGTTTCTGCACAACCTGAATTTCAGGTTACTTATTTGATTCCATCTGATGAACGTGCGAATTCAAGTAAATTAAAAGAGTTTGAAAAGATATTAAGTGATGTTCAGTCTTTCTATGCTAACGAGATGGAAAGACATGGTTTTGGAAGAAAAACCTTTGCGTACAAAAAGGAAATAAAAATATATAGAGGCCGTCATACTCTGCAAGAATATTTATCTGATCACCATCTTATATGGTTTGAATTTGCACCTTTATGGGTTCTTATCAGCGATCATAAAAATGAGAATGTTGCAGATATTGTTTTTATAGAAGGCACAGAAAGGCTCGGTGGTAAAGCAGTTGGCAGGTATCAGTATTTAACATGGGGTCGGGATGGCAAACCAGGGTTTTCTGATTTTGGATATTACTTGATTTCGCTACCTGCTGAAGATACCTCTTTTCTTGGTCATGCTCTTGCTCATGAAATCGGTCATATTCCTGCATTAGGTCACCCAAAAGTCAATTTTGAGAATGGTAAACGTAAAGTAATGGGGCCAAACGATTTGATAACAAATATTCAAGACCTTGTGTTTACATTCAGTGAAGCAAAAATTATTGACAGGTCTATATTTTTTGAACCTCTTAAAGATTCCGATATAGAAGTGTTGGATGCAGATGTAAACAACGATGGATATGTGGATTTATCAGATGTTTTGATTGTTAGAAGTGCTATCAAACATAAAAATTCGTATGAAACGGATGTAAATGGCGATGGTAAAACCGACGAGATAGATGTTCTGATAGTGAAACAAAAGGCGATGGAAGCCATTGTGGCAGCGGCACCGTCACTCAAAAGAAGAAAGATAACCACTTGGGGAACTTTGAAACGAAAATAGGTTTGATTCTATGTTAGATGCGATGATGATGATTTTGTTAACAGTTGCACTAACTGGATTTTTCTTTTGGGTTCTTTTAGAAAAAGGTTGTTTGCCAGCACTTTTAGTATTCTTTTCTCCTTTGATTCTTCTTGTAATAATAGTTGTGATAGGTCTTTTTAATGTGATTTACGATATGCACGGGATTTTAGGTGTAATTGTATTATAGTGAAGCCCAAAAATAAGTTGACATATTCTGAGATGTCTGCTACCTTATCACGCGAAAAAAAAGTGCCAAACCTATAAAGAACAGTGCCCCTTAGAACGCAG
>VXPE01000077.1 GCA_009839745.1 Candidatus Poribacteria bacterium | reverse complement strand
AGGTTATTTCAGGGATAAAATTTGTTTGAACTAACCTTAACCACGAAACGGGGTAATGTTTAGCGGCATTACCCCGTTTCGTTTTATAGTGGACCCAGACATTCTGTCGGGGTTACAAACCCCTCCTACAGTATGCGTTTTGGTATTCCACGCGAAGATGTGTGTTAGACGCGCGGGTATAAGACCGGAGACCACCGAACTTAACGTTTTCTAAATTTTGTTCCATTCAAAGTGCCAAATATTGAAGAAAATCCGCTAATTTAGGTGTTTTTGATACTCACAGTTAATTTTCGCCCGAAATTTCAGCAGAATTTCAACAAATTTCGGAGAGGCAGGGTGCGTTAACATGCAGTAACAGGCAACCCAATTGCCGCAGACGTTAATCCATACCTCTGAAAATTAGCCACAGGAACCGCACTCTCTTGACGCTCAACGCCTCAGAAACCCATTTAGGGGTAGGGACACTGGTCAGAACGATACAGCGTGTTGTCAACATTTTTATCCGCCGCTTTCGCTAAAATCTACCGCTTCCGCCGAAAATACCCAAACCAACGCCCCTTTTTCTTAATTCGTTCTGGTGCCCCTTGTGGTAACATCAACATCTTTGTCTTTTCCTGTTCCATCGCCAGCATATCAAGGAGTTTCTCCGCGCGAGTTTCCAGCTGCTCCTCGCGTTCGAGGCGTTTTGCTTCACGCTTTCCGGCAGCTTCCAACTCGGCTTTCAAACGTTCCACCTCGCTCTGTAGAAACCTCACGTCTCCCATGCCTGCATCGGTGTTTGCAGAAATTTCCGAGTGTGTCCGAGATGTTCCATTACCGTTTCCAGAAGTCTCCATCTGTGTCCGAGATGTTCCATTTTCGCTTATAGTGGGGTTTCCATTTATTTCCGGATGTTTCCGTAAACCATAGACGCGATCCAGTTCTGCGGGGTCGATAACTTTCTTGCCGCGAGCATTCAAATCAAAGGCGAGTTTTCCTGTATCCATATCGGTGTATATCGTTGATTTACCGACGGAGACTAACTTTTCAGCTTCCGTAACTGTCAATTTTGGCATTATAGGATCCTCCAGTGTTTTCTAAATACTTCCAAATGCTTCCATTCCAATTGGAAGCCACTGGAATTAACGCAAAAAGCACCGTGGCGGTACAAAAAACAGTTAGGACTCATTGACAATCAAGCGGATCTTATCGAGGTCGGCATCCGTCAACGCCGCAAACGCGGGGTATGCGAGTACCGAACAGAGAAAATAAATAGGTGTCTCAGTTTTGGGGTGTTTTCAGTGTAGGGTATTTCTGTTGGATGCGTGCTTTTTCGTCTTCATACTGCTGAAGGACAGGGGCGAGGCGGTCCTGACAGAACTCTTCGGCGAGGATGTAGTTAATCTCGCTGGTCACCATACCACCGACTTTGTAAGCATCGGCAACCGAAGTGTATGTCTCCAAGCGTGCGCGTGCGAAGCGTGAGGTGATTTTCGCAGCGGCTTGCTCAAGGAGGACAGGATTCTCACGCACGGCTTGCTGGAGGAGGGCGCTCCTTTTCTCGATGAAATCGGCTTTTAGCACTTCAAGCATGGCTTTGTGTTCTTCTCGCTGCTTTTGATGAAGTTCCTCTGCTAACAACGGGTCGCGATAGTTCTCGCGGATGGCTTGTATGATGAATCCACCGGGGTTTGAAACGTTTCTGGCATACACTGCAAGCTGGATTTTCTCGGCAACATACACGGCAAAATCAAGTTTCTCGGCGTCCGGAAGTGCGTCGGCATCCACTACGTCCCATTCTTCCACTGCGATCCGGAGTGCCTCTCTCCGGGAAACACCGGCTTCGACTAACTCCCGAGCGATTTCGGGCAGGTCGTAGGTATCGGCGAAGACCGTCTCTGGCGCAGGCGCATCGATGGAAAGTTGTTTAGGTTTGGTGATTCTAAACTTCAATTCGCCGATCTTCCGACCGAGTCGCTTGTGTTCGACTTCCACGAAGTAACCGGTCAGTTCGTTGATTTCCTGGATGGCAGGTTTGATAACATTTCGATTAAGTTCCTTAAATGTTTGATATTTTTCGTTCTCGAGTCCTACGAGTTCTCTGAATGTCTTGAGTGGAATAAAGGGTGTTTCGCCTTCCTTGCGGACAATGTCGAAATAGTCGAAACACACCTCCCAGAGGATGAGAGCGTATCGGCTGGTGAACCGGTCTTGCATTTGCAAATTGAGCCTGGCGTAAATGCGAGGATTATAGAGTTTATAGCGTAGATAGGGTGTGAAGGCATACGTGCAGATGCCATTTTCTATTTCCACCTCTGACAAGAGGCTGGCGACTCCCCATTTCTCCTGGTTGTCTTTGTTGAGAAGGTTCCACTTGACTTTACAATCAACGAGTGCTTCCAATGTCTCCTTGAGATACTCAAGTTTCTTAGAGGTGAATCCGAGTTTCTTTGCCAACTCAGCAACATTGACCCGGTGAACCTCTGCGGTTGGTAGTTCGTCGTAAGCATTTGCGAGCAATACATTCCATGCTCTTCTCTGTAAATGCGTAATCTTGCTCTCTATCTGGATAGCAGGACTTGCTTTGATGACTTCTTTGATTTCTGCTAAAAACATTTGTTTTCCCTCCTTTGAACATTTATGTATACACTATCATAAAAGTGTATTTTAGTCAATATCATTTCCACCTTTTTCCCCACAAACCTACACCTTTAATCCACTTTTTCATCATTTCGTCGTTGGCTATGAGCAGTGTTTAAGGGGGTTCCCTATAAACCTACACCTTTAACCCTATAAACCTACACCTTTAACCCTATAAACCTACACCTTTAACCTCGGGAATGTAGGTGTGGCGTGGGTGGATCGCCTCCTTAAAACAATTATTCTTAAAACAATTAAAATGTTTAAACAACAATTGGGCCGACAGCGTTTGAGAAGCGTAAAGGTCCCTGATTTTTGTTGTTTAACGATAAAAAATTGAATCAATTCAGGGAGTCATCCCTCAAGCGGCTATTACGGTCAGGAAAACGATGGAGATACGACACCAGACACAAAGGGACCCCCAATCGAGCAGAGCGTGCGTCTGCTTTTTTTGTTTGTCTGCTATCTTCCACTTCCCGCCATATCTTCTCAGGTATCCACATCTATTACTTCCAGCAGCTTCGCAGCCCGTAAAACTCGGATGTCTGCTATGGTGTCTGTCTCTGTTTTGTGTCTTGCGAAGCGGGCGGTGTGGCTTTTTTGCTTGACGCGGGATAGTCAAGTGTGTTAGACTTTGTGATATAACTCAAGTTGACAGGGTGCGTCCGTGGTGAGGTGTCGCGTCTGAAGAGGAGGCGGAATGTCGATAGAACAGTCGTTGCGAGAGTTGTCGCAGGTCTCGAGCCACCAGTTCCCGGATAGCAGTGCGAAATGGTTGCTGCGTCAGCGAGAACACCTTGAGGCGTTACTGGAGATGTTTCTCGGTTCGCTCGTTGCGGCGTTTGACTTTGAGGGCGTTGAGCAAGTCCACCGGAGTTTCATCCCCGATGAGCTTCGGACGCAAGAATCGGATATGGTGTTCAGTCTCCCGTTTCGGACCCCGCAGCCGCGTCAGGAAGTGATCGTCTATCTTCTGATCGAGCATCAGTCCACGGTGGATCGGTCGATGCAACTGCGGTTGCTGTCGTACATGGTTCAGATATGGATGGAGGAACGTCGGCAGTGGATAGCGGCAAAGCAACCCGAGGCGGAGTGGCGGGTAACGCCTATTATCCCGATTGTGTTTTACACAGGGAGTCGTGAATGGAAAGCTCCGCTGTCTGTGGCGGCCCTCATGGACATCCCGGAGGCACTGACGCGCTTCGTGCCGACTTTCGACACCTTCCTGCTTGATGTCAAAGCGACAGCACCTGAACGCCTGACAGAGACTGGGCATCCGTTAGGCTGGGTGTTGACTGTCTTGCAACAGGAACGCCCGAAAGACCCGGCGGCAATGCGACAGGCACTCCTTGACGCTTTAGATGGACTTCGTGACTTGCGAACAGACGATGCGGAAGCCCACGAGCGTGCGATATTATATATCTTCCTGCTTATCTTACACCGCCGAGACGCAGACGAACATCAAGACTTGCTGCGTCTCCTCATACAAGAGACTACACAAAACACGGAGCTTGTAGACATGGCAGAATCCATCATTGAAATCAGCGAAAAACGCGGACACCAACGAGGCAGACAAGAAGGCAGACAAGAAGGCAGACAAGAAGGCAGACAGGAAGGCAGACAGGAAGGCCTTGAGCAAGGGGAGATCCATGGCAAACAAGAGGCACTCCTGAAGCTGCTACACCACCGGTTTCCGCCCGTTCCCGATGCGGTCATCACGCGAGTGCGTGCCCTGCGTAGCCCTGTTGAACTCGATGCCCTCTTTGAGAAGGGACTGACAGCGAAAAGCCTTGAGGATATCGAGTAGCCATCTGCTATGAACTGATATGCCGCAGCCTCCGCGGACACAGAAGAGCGGCGTTGCGGGTTCCCAGCGGACCTGCCGTTTTGTCCGCTTGTGCTTTCTACGGATTTTCCGATAAATGTCAGTCGCCCCTGTGATTGACACCTACCTCTAAATGCCCCAGCCTTTCCGTGGCTCTGGGGTGTTTTTTATTCCCACCTTTCCCCTATCCATTACCCTTTTAGACCCGCTGCTTGTCACTCCCGGCGTGCAGCGGGTCTATTACCCTACGTCTCCTTGCAAGGCGGACTTTCAAACGTTGAGGGTTTCCGCTGCGAGATGTGCATTATGCCGAACTTCTTCGCGTTGATCAGGAGTGATTTTGTGTGCTTTGAAAGGCCTTGGTGGAAAAACACTCGTCGTCCCATGAGGGTATCTGTTGTACGAATGCAACTTAACGTTATGTGCAAAAGGTTAAGTTCAAATCAAGATACGGATTTAATAAT
>VXPE01000076.1 GCA_009839745.1 Candidatus Poribacteria bacterium | reverse complement strand
AGGCTTACTGTTACCCATAAGTCTGAAGGTGTATAGGTGTTTTGAGAGTTTCGGCTTTTCAAGTCATGGCAAATGTGTTAGGCTAAGGATGATGTCGGTAAGAACTATCAATGTATCTCTGTATTCTATTGCTTTTTAGGAGTTGATTATGTCTTCAGATTCTCAGGCATTCGAGGGTTCTTGGAGGCGTCAAGAGTTTGCGGGTCTTGATTTCAAGGATACCCGTCTCACGGAGCGGCTCATCCGTATTGCGGATGCCTTATCGGCTCATCCGGTGTCTGCGATCCGTGCGGCGTGTCAAGATTGGTCAGCCGTCAAAGCGGCGTATCGTTTCTTTGATAATGAGAAAGTGTCAGAAGCGGCTCTCCTCGCCCCACACTTTCAGCAAACGACGCAACGCATGCGGTCCCAAGAGCGTGTGTTTGCGATCCAAGACACAACGTATCTCGATTACACGGATCATCCTTCAACACAAGGTTTAGGTCCCATTCGCACCCGGGCTCAGAACCGTCGGGGGTTTGTGAAACACACGACTTTAGCCGTCAGGGGTTCCGGGGTGCCCCTGGGGTGTCTGACAGATAACGTCTGGGTGCGGGATGCGTCCGATACGCGAGATAGCAAACCCAAAACGTTTCAAGAAAGAGAAAGCTACAAGTGGATTCAGGCACTCTCAGAGACGCAGACTCGCACCCCAGAAGGCGTTGAGGTGATCACCGTCTGTGACCGTGAAGCTGATATTTATGAGTTTTTCACGCAAGCAAAAGACACCCCCTTCGTCATACGTGCCGCAGAAAATCGCAAAAGTCAAGATGCCTATGGCACTTTGAAAACTTTGATGAAACACACACCTGTCGCGGGGGGCTTGACGCTTGAGGTCCCCGCACGCCAAGACCACCCCGCCCGTCAAGCAGACCTACACGTCCGCTTCGCACAGACCCGCTTGAAGCCCCCGCAGCGTTCACGCACACCACAGACCGAAAACTTACCCGATGTAGACACATATATCGTCGAGGTCAGAGAACCCAATCCCCCCGAGGGAGTCCCTCCCTTACACTGGGTCTTGCTCACTAACGTCAAGGTCAACACCTACGCTGAAGCCCTCGAACGCATCCATTGGTATACCCATCGCTGGCACATTGAAGTCTATTTCAAAGTCCTTAAGTCAGGCACTAAAGTTGAGCAAGCCCGATTACAAACCAAAGACCGGCTCCTGCGATACATCGCCTTAGTGAGTGTCATCGCTTGGCGACTTTATTGGCTAACCCTGTTCAACCGGCACGCCCCCGACACCGAGTGCACACACATCTTGACCGAAAATCAATGGAAGGCACTTTACGCAACCACACACAAGACATGCACCTTGCCTACCCAAACACCTACCGTGAGACAAGCCACTGTGGGGATCGCAAAACTCGGCGGGTTCTTAGGGCGGAAGTCCGATGGTATGCCCGGGGTGACCGTCTTATGGCGCGGATGGCAACGCCTGACAGATATTTCTAACACGTGGTCCCTTTTTCACCAGAACTCACACAAACCGACATCTGAAACACAACACTGACATACCATACTCAGACTTATGGGTAACAGTAAGCCTTATCAAGGGGGCAGGGGGACTTTGAGAGGAAATCGTCCACCCTAAATATTTATCAAACTCACGTTAACGTAGATTCAAGAAATCTCCCCTTTAGGTGGATTGTAACGAAAATTATTTGAATCACTTATTATAATATGATATTATTTTAATAAGACATCTTTGCTTGGGTGTTTCTGCAGATTTTCCCAAGAAACCGCACCTACCATTTTGGAGATGGACTGTGTTAGGACACACGGAAGTGAGACTGTTACTTGTCGCAACGAATTTCGCGCTGTCGTGGCGTTCCGCTTCAAATCCTTCCCAGATATAGAAACTGGCAAACCGAAAATTAAATTTCCACCCTCTGAAACCGATCTGTAAAACTGACGTAATATACTTTCATACATGTATACATGTTTGCATGTGGACATGTATGGAGGCATACATCATTATGAAAACAGTAGCAATTCTGTCAGGCGAGGGTGGGGTTGCCGTTGAGACAACACCGAAACCAATGGTTCCGCCATCCCGTCAGGGCAAAAAGATGATTTCTGGACATTTCGACAAGGATGTGCATCGGCAGTTGAAAATGCTCGCGATTGAGAAGGACACGAGTATTCAAGACCTGCTGAGTGAGGCGTTGAATGCGCTGTTTGAGCGGAACAACAAACCGCCGATAGCGTAAAACACATTTCGGGGGATTCCATGATTTCGAATAGGGATTGGCAAATTTTAGAGCAAACGAACCGGATGCTGGCATTGAGCTGGGAGGCACTCAGACGGGCACGCGCAAGCGGAGATACGCACGCAATCAAGATGGCTGAAATGAGTTATTTTCAGGCACTGCAAGGTGTGATTGTATCGACGCAAAACGCGGTTGCTCAGAATGCGGTGTCACAGTAAACAGGCGTAGTCGTTTTCAGGATTTTCGTATAGTGTTTTGAAGTTGCGATCAGGGGAACAACAGGGGTGTTGTTCCCCTATACTTTTTGGTGCTGCTTCATCTCCAACGGGGAAAATGAGGGTTACTTATAGCAATTGTTTTCTATTGCGATCAATAGGAGACAGGAGGTTTATGAGCCAACAGATTACTGAGGTCGTCCTTGGGACAGATCAATACAGCACATGTACCCGATTCTTTCCACGGACGGTCTCGTCTGACATCGCGATCTGAACCTCAACGACAACGATCAGCGCACCCGCTTCACTTATTGCGAGTGTGTCGTAAGGAAGTTGTCCCTCTGTGCGGTAGGTGTACAGGTATTTCGCCAAGCCGCTACCCTCTGCTGTCAGATCAAACACTGACACCCCATGCAGACTCTCATTCGGGTCCTGTGCGCGCTTGGAAACCGATAGCACGGCATAACGATCCTTCGTGTCAATGCGTAAGCCTTGCGGCATATTCTCAAGTTTCCATTGCCAGACCTTTTCACCCCCCCACGAATAGGCAAATAGTGTCATCCCGTTGGGATGTCCCGCTGATGGCTTTTGTGCCCCCTTCCGAAGATGATATGGGATGTAGGTATCGCCTGTAACAAAGAGTGCTGCAGCATCTGTCGCACCGATTGTGCCAGTGGTTGCGATGATAGGGATACCACTGACCTCCAGTGGAGTCGCCAAGTTTTCCTGCCATATCGGTTCCGACTTATTCACGTCAAAGATAAAGGCACGACCATCGTCGGTTGCTACATTAATAAACCTACCATCGGGAGACATGCTAACCCCGCGCCAGAACGTGACCTGTGCGAAATAGTCGCGCAACGGTTCAATATCCGTGTGCCACTTTTCTGTACCATCTTCGGCGTTGAGAACAGTGAGTTTTCCGTTACCCGCATCGTTTTCATCCGTCGCACTCCCTTGCAAATTATGCCCACTATCCGTTAGGAGTGCGAGTGTTTTTCCGTTAGCACTTACGTCAAACCAGCGTATTATTCTGGGGACCGCGCCTTCACGGGGCCATTTCCAGATAACATCTCCCGTCTCCCCATTGAATCTGTAGAATTGGGATTTCTTAAGGGGAGTGTTATTCTCTGTCCACGAGTGCACGCTCGCCACCAAAAGGTCTCCATTCGCCAACGCTTGTATACGCGATTGACCGGGGTAGCTTACCCAGGCGTAGACGCTGTCAGGATTACTTGGCGTGGAGGTTTCGATGTCATCGGCAGTGCGGTATTTCCAGCGAAGCGTGGGTTTATCGGTGGTTAGATCGTAGCAGTAGATAAATCCATCTGCCGCCTGCTCACCAATGTAGAGTTGTGTGTTATCGGGACTGAACGCTATCCGCCTCACGTAGCCTTCCGAGATGCGAGTTTTCCAGAGAATTTCACCAGTCAACGGTTGGAGGACCGCGAGGTGTCCGCTATCGGTTGCGATTGCTAATGGCGGGGTACCTCCATGTCCTAAGGCGAGTGCTGTGGGTTTCGCGAGCTGTCGCAGGTTTTCCATCAGCGATAAAAGTTCATCCAATTCAACCGTGCGGATGAGATACGGTTCAGGTTTGAGTGGTGACGTTGCCGTTGTTTCGCTATCATTCAAGTAAAATTGGTAATTTTGATTGGGTTGCCATGCCAATTGAAAAAAAACACGGTTTGCATCAAGTCTGTGGATTGCAGGTGTTTCGGTTAGTTCGTGGGCTGCGCCGTTCGTCTCGTATGCGAAGTTTATTTTGCTCTCAACGCCGTTTTTGTGTTCGGTTTCAAATACCACGCCTGTCCGGACCCAAGTGACGCTCATATCCGCTGTTGCGACGTTAAGCGGTAAGGTAATAATCAACCAAAATAGACTCAAAAATTGAATTCGTTTCATCATAATATTCCTCATGTTTGTATTGTGAGTTTCCAAATTACAGGCCACACCACTTATCCGCAAGGTATAATTAACAGGACTTACGCAAGTTGCATAAAAAAGCGGTAACTTTCACCGAAAAAGGCGTTATTCAGTGATTTAACCCCCTCAATCCCCCTTATCAGGGGGACTTTAAGAGAAAATGCGTAAGTCCTAATTAAAAAACTATTCTGCCACGCGCCATAAACCTCTTCCCAACCGCGCGCCGAGAAGGACACCAATAAATGTATAGACGAACCCCTCTATTAAAATTCGGAGAACGATATACCAATCGGCGTAGAAAAGCCGATAGAAGAGTATAGAGAGTTGAAAATCGACATAAACAGAGAGTGCATCGCAGATGCCCAATACGACTGCCCACGCCAATAAATTGCGACTCCGCACCAGTAAGAATCCCGTTTCCAATAAGAGGACACTTGTGCCGGTATAGACGATTGCCATCGGTGTGAAAAGCCCAAACGTTACGCCCCCGAGAAGCAGACGCACCGCAGAGGCAAGCAAGATGATACCACTTCCTTTCGCGCGGACATGCTGGGTCGTATCAGCGTTTTTGGGGTCGCCAGTGATGTAAATCAGCAGTGCTGTCAGTAAAGCGTAGTAGAGCGTCTCGTTGATTAAGCCGGTCAGTAGGACAGAGACGGGACCTAAAATAGCGCGGATTAAATTAAGGAACAGTGTTGACGGCACCATCACTGCCACGAAAACCGTTGTGCTGAACAAGGCAATCACAATGAGATGCTTTGTTGTGAAACCTGCGAAAAGTCGCTCGTGGAACCGCAAGACAATTAGGAAACCGATGCAACTGCTGATGATCGCCAATAGACTCACGAGCAACGCTTGTTGGTTCGGAACGATTAAGTGCAATGGACGTTGTTCACGAAGAATCGTCGCGTCGCTTCCCCAGACCTTTACCGTAACGGTCCGTTCATACTCCCCAGGGACCGCCTGTTCTATCTTCCCCTGGCTTAAATAGACGGGGTGAAAATAGATAGGCAACGGAATTTCTGTAACCGTGCCACCCGGTAGACTCGCAAAGGCTACGCTCCGATTCATTCCTCCGTTCGTTGTCTCTGGCGGCGCGAGGAAGGAGATAGTTTCGCCACTTTTCGTATCCGTGTTGGTTGAAGACACAACCACGTGGATCGTTTCTTCACCGCCGTTGTGGAGGCGGACCGCCTGATAAGTTGTTGGCTCGAATGCATTGGTCTGTGCGGTTCGGAGCCAACTAAATAAGGGGCGTGGATAGTAGATGGTATCTTCTCGCTGCTTCGGATCCACCGTCCCTGTTGCGTCTGTAGGCATCTCAATGGATTCGATGGAGAGGCGTTCAGCAATCTCAGAAACAGTTGCGATCCGCAGTTGCACAGTCGCTTGTTGTTCCCATATCTGTCCTGTGTCTGTTGTGAAACGGACAGTGCCTGAAATCTCTTGTCTATCCAAGCGGTCTGCCGCGGATGTTTTCAACACTAATTCACGATACCATACCTCCGATGCGACACTCAGTCTACTGGTGGTAGAGAGGCAAGTTCTTCCCTCTATTGTTTCTGTCTTCCAATCCGCTGGAAAGCGAATGGCTGCTACAGTTGATGGTAGACCGAGTTCCAAATCAAAGGTCGTGGGGCCCTTTCCGTTTGTGACGAGGACTGTGGCAGTCATTTCACTGTCATGCAAAACGAGTGCCTTCTGATCGTTTCCAGATGCCTTATCCAAATCTGATTCAACTGCGGCACCATAAGGAAGAGCAATTTCTAAATTCCCCTGTGTGTATGTCCGCGGTGCCGTCACACTTTGAACGATAATATTCCCAGTGGTTAAGGTCACCTCAAACCGATAGGTCTCCGCTTCGTTCCACTGAAAATAAAGGGATTCCGTCTGCCGAGGCGGCACAGGAAAGTTGAGTTGCGCGACCCTCACATCGTCAGGATTAAAGGCGCTGAGGCGTTGGACCGGTGCTGTCGTTTCAAATTGCACCTGTGCCCCCAATGAAAAAAACGAGACCTTCCATGAGATCGGTTCTTCTTTGGGGGTTGAAGCACAACTGAGTAAAGAAAGGAGCAGCGGCAAGATCCATAAGACCTGCGCTATTTTATAGCCGTCAGCAGTCAGCAATCGGCTTTCAGTTGACTGCTGCCTACTGACGATTATTCTTCCGATAACCGATAACCAATGACCGATGCCCATTAGAAACCTCACCTACGCATGATAGGTTAGCGTCCCTGACCGATCAGCACTAGGTCAAGAATATCAACCACCTGGTCTCCATTGACATCGGCACGTATGCCGGCACCTTCGTCGCCGAGAAACCGACCTGCGATTATCATATCTTTCATGTTGATGAACCCATCATTGTTGATGTCTTCGCGTCGCGGTGTAATGGTTGCGAATCCCAAATTATTAGCACCGGTTCCAACGCGGTAGGATCGTAGGAGAGATGCATCAGCCACGTCCATGACGCGAACGAAATCCTGTCCACCGCCTGACCAATCGGGTTGTGTAATATAGAGATTTCCATTCGGGGCAAAAGTCAATCCACCACTGATAGATGTATCTGCATCGTTACTGAAATTGGCAATTGTGTCATCTTCGTCACGGATCCAGTCTCGTGCTGCGATATCATAGATGAGCAAGCCGGGGTTTTGCCAACTGCCTTGGATAAACAACTGTTTTTCTGAATTAAGGGCGGCGGAACCCGGAGTGAATCCGAGTTTAACCGTATCGATAATCTCATCAGTAGTTGTGTCAATCAGAACGAGATGTCCCGATATATCATTGTAATTGCCCGTTGTTTTAACAATGACGGTGGATTCGCCATCGTTGAGGATCGCCCCTGCATTTGTCGGCACCGGAATGGATTTCAATATGATGTCTGTCTCTGTATCAATCACTGTGACAGTGCTCTCGTAATAGGTCGTCTTCCGTGCCACCGGATCCCATTCCCATGCGGGGTTCGAGACGTAGGCTTTGCCGTTGAGGCGTGTGATACCTGTCGGTTTGTTGAAAGAACCCGTGAGGACCTTTGTTACATTGCGATTGTCGATGTCAACGACGTGTACCTCATGCGTCGCGGCACAGGTGACGTATAACTTCTGATCATTAACCAAAGCGATCTGCTGCGGCGTTGTGCCCCCTTGGATTGGAATTTCGCCAACAAACTCTCGATCTTCCAAGTTAATAATATAGATGTTGTCGCCGGAACTTGTTTCGCCAGTGATGGGTAAGTTGAAACTCGTGATATAGGCGAGATGCCCGTGAACAGTAAGACCAATTGCCCGCCGCCGCAATATCGGATCAAAGCCGATGCGGAGTATCTCGTTGTCAACAGCCCGTCTCTCATTTGGCTCTTCCAAATCGATGAGAGAGAGAGAAGCGACAATGCCCAAGTCGGGAAATGTCAGGGCATTTATGACAACCGCCGCGTTTGGGTCCTCTGTTTGTCCAAAGGTAGGACTCACGAGGAGCGTGAAAAGGATCGCACCGATAAGTAGGAGTGAATAGCACGAGAAGTGCCGCCGAGCGATTTTTTTAGACACGTTTGCAAGCGGTGCCGCTAAAACTTTGTTCATTAATACCTCCGTAATGAAACAAAAAACCCCTACTTTCACTGGAAAGACAGGGGAGGAAGCGACACTTTGTGTAAGGCATATCCTGTAACTTGTGTGAGAATTCCATCTCTTCTGTGAGAATTTCTATTTTGGTTTGACAGGATACTGTGTTCCGTTCCACCGCTTTCCCGCGAAAGCAGATACGTGAAACACGATTCAGGCAGGTCTCCTGACTTCCGATCCTTCCGCTGGACCTTCCCATCAATTGTTTGACAGTGGTGTTTTCAGCGGATACTTGCGATCGTTCACAGTGGCGGGGCCGTGGCGGATTCTCACCGCGCTTCCCTATTCTCCGTAATTCGGCACCTGAACCGTTCGTTTATTCAATTGTAATACATATATTATATCACGTTGGACTATTTTTTGCAAATATTTTTTTGAAAAAAAATATTTGGAAACGCAAAACAGATGTAGTATTTCCTCCCCATTCCTATGCTAGCACTGAAGCAAGACAATCATCCCAGAATCCTATCTCCGAGGCAGCCAAATTCAGGTAATCAACGGCCACGCACGCGAGGTTCCGGATCATAACTCCATACAGGCTCTTTGATTTTCCCCGCCCTTACATCTGCCTGAATTTTCCTGAGGTGCTCAAGATGCCGACGGGTTCCTTCGGTTGGAAAAAGGTACAGGGCAGCTTCTATACCTACTATTCGCTCATCTAATGTTACTAAAGTTTGGACAATTTTAAGAATTAAGATGCAGAAAAGCAGAAAAGCAGG
>VXPE01000075.1 GCA_009839745.1 Candidatus Poribacteria bacterium | reverse complement strand
CTTGAATCCAGTTGCCGATCGTCAGGATCGCAGCAGCACGGAGTTGAGGTTGACCCTGCGGCATCCGTTTGGCAGGATCCTTGTCAAGGAGTCTCCGATAAAGTTCAGATTCAATCGGTTTCCCCGGAACAACCGCTCCAGTGTCAATGAGTGCTGTGTGTTCAATGACGATTTCCTCAGTAAACGCCCCATTGGGGCCGTGGCAGTTGAGACAACTTTGCTGAAAAACCGTGTATGCTTGCTGGGCAAGATTTTCCTGGGCATCTACCGTTTGGTAACCGAAGATGAGTATCAACAGACACACAAGTGCGCTGGAAAGTTTCCAAACCTTCATAATCTCTCCTAAGGGATCTGATCTGTCCGGATTTCGTAGCGTCCCCTCGTCAGTATCTGTTATGAGGGGCACAGACTCACAGTCCATGCTACAACGATAGCAACTCACTTAATTTTAGTCTATTCCTTAAATGAAGCCGTTACCCGCGGAATGCTCTCTTCGCAGGCGAACCGCTCAATACTGGATGCACCCACGAAGCCAACGGTGTCTGTTTTTTCATTGATAAATGCCGCCTCTGCTGCCTTCGAGATGGGACCGCCGTGTGCCAAGCAGAGGACATTTGGGTTTATGACTGTTGCCGCGTCGCAAATTTCCTGCACGCGCACCGCCGCGTCTTCAAGCGTGAAAGCCGTTTCCGCTCCGATCGTGCCGCCGATCGTTGTCCCCATGTGCGCAATGATAACGTCCGCACCGACCTTCGCCATATTTTCTGACTCTTCCGGGTTGAAAACATAGACGATGGTGAACAGATCCATCTCGTGCGCGATACCGATTGTTTCTACCTCTTTGTAGAAACCCATCCCGGTCTCTTCAAGCGTTACCCGAAAAGTTCCGTCAATCACGCCAACGGTCGGGAAGTTATTAACCCCGTCGAATCCGACATCTCGGACCTGTTTGAGGAAGTTGCTCATCCGGCGCGTCGGGTCGGTGCCGTTTACGCCAGCGATAACAGGGGTCTCTTTGACAACGGGTAGGACTTCACGCTCGCCCATCTCCATGACGATGGCGTTCGCGTCTCCGTAAGCTAAGAGTCCTGCACAGGAGCCGAACCCTGACATCCGATAGCGACCGGAATTGTAAATCACTATGAGGTCGGCGCCCCCTTGTTCGGCAAATTTTGCGGTGATCCCTGTGCCCGCACCCACAGCGAGTAAGGGTTTATCTCTATCCAATTCTGTTTTCAGTCGTTCTAAAACCTGATCTCGTCTATAATCTGGCATGTTTTAACTATTCCTTGCGGCTTTTTAATTATTCCTTGCGGTTAAATGACGTGGGATTGAACTTTGATCTGCCTCTCTTGAATCCGCTCTCCATTTCATTACGAGCTGCGCTTTTAATCCTATGAAGACGACAGATTACACCCCTCAGAAAGCCCACTGCTGGCGAGGTCTCCCAACATCGTCCGATAGCGTAAAATCTACAACCGATGGCTACTTAACTATTCATCCCGAGATTTCGCCTGTAAACGTGCCGCTGCCCCCGCATCCCCGATGTGCATCGTGTTGTATGCCTGCTCGGAGGTTTTGAATGGACCGACACCTTTGTGCCCGTGCCAATCCCCCTGTGTCATAATCGGGTTCGTCAAGCCAGTCTCCTGTTCTCGCTGAAGAATCCAACTCTTCATCCGTGTTTCGAGCACATTGACAATGTCCGGATGCGTATCAACGAGATTATTGTTTTCATCGGGGTCTTGGATGAGATTGTAGAGTTCAACGGGTGGCTTGAAATGGAAATCGGGTTCAAGCGCAACGATCAACTTCCATTCAGGGGTGCGCCAACCGTGCTTTCGCATCCATGTGCATTCTGTGATATAAAATTCACTGTCGTAGGAGGTAATCTCACCGTTCATCAAGGCGGTAAGACTCTCTCCGTCGAATGCGATGTCTGTTTCGATATCCGCTAATTCAAGGAGTGTCGGCACGAGATCCTTATGTTGATTGTATCCGGCAACCCGTTTTCCGGTAGGCACCCGTCCAGGATACCGGATAATCAATGGCACGTGCAAGGTGACATCGTAGAGTCCGTGATGATCGAACCAGCATTCATGGTCGTAAAGGGTTTCGCCGTGATCCCCGTTGATAACCACGATAGTCTCGTCCAACACACCCCGCGTTTCAAGAGCGTTAAAGAGCGTCTGAATACACGCGTCCATATAGGCGATTGCGCCGTCGTATTGGGCGATGACGTAATCTTTATCGGTAATTCCGGGTGGCATCCATGAAGCGAAATAATCACAAAACGGTTTAAACGTCATCACGGGTTCCATGGAGGTATTGCTTGGGTCGCATTCGTCCCCGTGGTAGAACATCCGTTCATAAGGTGCAGGCGGTAGGTAGGGGGAGTGTGGGTCCATGTGGCGCAGGAACAGGAAAAACGGTTTTTCGTCGCTCTGATCGATCAGCCGATTCAGTTCAGGGAGGGTTGTTTTGTTGAGGTTTTCCGCTTTCGGACTCCGACCGCTCTCATCGGGTCCCCATCCCGAATATTCAAGATAGGTGTCAAACCCACGGGCACTGGGTCCGCCGAATCCGACACAGGTGGTGTCGTAGCCTTCATCTCGCAGGATTTCTGCCAGCGTTTTAACCTCTTCACGGAGCGGTCCTTGATGCCGCAAGGCGACAACCTGCGTGCTGAACGTATCCAAACCGGTCAGCATTGATGCATACGCACTCGTTGTTGGGATGTGCGGGCTATACGTTTTCTCAAAGAGAGTACCATCCGCTGCAAACCGATCAATATGTGGTGTTGTCAGTCGATCATACCCGTAACAACTCATGTGTGTCGCGAGCAGTGAGTCAACTCCCAATAATACAATATTTGGCTGTTTTGCCATTTTTAAATGTTCCTTGCGGTTAAACGATGTGGTTTGGACTTCCTCGCTCTCCTCTTCGGGAGCCGTCCCTCCACTTCGTTTCGGGCTTGGTTTTTTGGTGGAAATCTCACAGATTTACCTTTAAGCGTCTTGGTCTCTATGCCAAATGAGCGTATTCTGTTTGTCGTTGTTAAGGACATCTCCAATTTCAAGAGACGCAAAATAGTCCTCAGGCAAGATATTCTTTTTCCCGTTGAAAGTGCATCCATCGGGCATGAAACCACATGTCATCGCTCTGCGGTGATGGATTGTCATGTTCGCGCCAGCACCGTGGGCAACGAGACCGTTATGCCAGACAATAGAACCTGCGGGACAGGGCGCGCACTGCGGTTCAATCTGTTTCCATTCCGGGTAGACGTTAAACAGTTCACCGATGTTTATTCCAATGCCAACGTTATCAAAGCGGGCTGTTTTATGCGTGCCGGGGAGATACCACATACATCCGTTTGCGAGTGTGGCATCGTCCAGCGCAACCCAGAACGAGACGGCATCGCGTGAATCAAAGGACCAGTAAGGGACATCAAGGTGCCATGCGGTGGGATTCCCATGGGGTGGTTTAATCAGTGCCTGATCGTGCCAAATTCGCATGCCATCAACACCAGCTAACTGCGCTGCCATCTTACCGAGTCTCGGATCGTGCACGAGTTTCCGCATCCCAGGGTGCGTGTCCGACAAGCGGAGGCACTGTGTAAAAACGCGTGCGTAAAACTGCTTGGCATCCATCTGGTTTGTCATAAACTCCACTGAGTTTCCGAGGCGTTCCTCAACAGATTCATCGGTGCAACGGCGCCACTCCGCCAA
The DNA here is from genome assembly GCA_009839745.1 of Candidatus Poribacteria bacterium. Lineage (NCBI taxonomy): Bacteria > Candidatus Poribacteria > Candidatus Poribacteria bacterium. The sequence continues at coordinate 113,966 of VXPE01000075.1, read as the reverse complement.
TTCCGCAGCGTCCAGAAAGTTCTCAATGGCAAGAAATCCGTTCTTCTGATAAAAATTAATTTGTGATTCGGTGAGTTCGTTCTGCATCCTTATTTTCTCCTTTCAATCTTTTTAGGTTCGACCTGCGCTCAGGTTCCTTCATCAAATTGTATCACATACGCGATAAATAGACAAAAGAAAAATAGTGGGTTAAATCTTGAATTGAAACGTCCAATTGTGATATAATTTTAAAAAATGATGAAATAAAGTAATGTTTGCAAGCTTATCCTGCGAGGGAACCTATGAATTGTGAAATGAGTGAAACCCGAATGCGAATCTTGCAATTGCTGAAAATGCGTGCCGGCATGACAGTCGGTCAGCTGAAAGAGGCACTCCATATCAGTCAGATGGGGATCCGACAACACCTCACTATACTTGAAGCAGAGGGGTTGGTCAAGCATTACCGAGAGAAGCAGGGACGCGGTCGTCCACCTTATATCTACCAATTGACCGATGCGGCAAATAGTCTCTTCCCCACGACTTACGCCAACTTTGCTGTTGGGTTGATGCATGAGGTTGCCAAATTCAACGGACCCGATTTTATCAACCAAGTCTTCCGAGGCCGGATGAAATCGCAGTTGCAGACGTATCAACAACGCCTTGAAGGGAAGGCGCTGTCTGAACGCGTCAAGGAACTTGCCCATATCCGTGATGAAGAGGGGTATATGGCGCGGTTTGACGAAGATGAGAACGCTTACGTTTTAACCGAACATAATTGTCCTATAGCCTTGATCGCGCAAGAATACCCACACGTCTGCGAGATTGAAACGGCACTTTTCCGACAATCTTTGGGGGCGAAAGTCGTCCGAGTGGAACACCTTATGCAAGGCAGCCATAAATGTTGCTACCGGATTTCTAAAGCCAAGGAAGAGTAAACTGCTGCGCGACCGCGGAACACGACTCTCACGGATGGAACCTAAAGATGCCTGATGAAACGGGGAGACGCGGCTTCTTCAAGGAAGCCTTGAATCAACTCATACAACCTGTCGCCGAATTTCTGGATGACAAGGTAAGTGAGCATTTGCCCGCCGAGCAACCGAGTAACCGTCCACTTCTTCGCCCGCCCGGCGCGTTGCCTGAAGTGGAATTTTTAGAAACGTGTCATCGGTGTGGCAATTGCGTCAAGAACTGCCCGGCAAGCGCTATTTTCCCTTTACAGACCCCCCAACCCGACATCGCGAATACACCTTATATCGATCCCGAGGAACAACCCTGTGTCATTTGCGATTCATTGGCGTGCATGTATGTCTGTCCGAGCGGTGCTTTGCAAACCGTTTATGCCGAAGATATTAAAATAGGTTTGGCAGTTTTCAGTGCTGAAACCTGTCTTCGGACGAAAGATGTGGCGTGTACTTACTGTGTCGATACCTGTCCGATAGGTGAGGATGCAATTCATTTGAGGTCGGATGGCGTTGTAGAGGTTATTGATGCCGGATGCACAGGATGCGGGGTATGTCAATACGCCTGTCCAACTTCACCAAAGTCGATCGTTATTGAACTTCTCGTTGAATAAGATGTCAAATATTGGTTTCGAGGCTATCTGGTTGTTCGTCGCCCCTTCCCGCAAGAAATATGTCTGTACTTATACAAATACTTATGCAGGGGACTTTAGGAGGTCAAACCCTACGCGATATCAAACCCCCCTTAGAAATGCCGCAGCATCTACTGCCCTATTTCATCAGTGGCACAGTGATACTCGGTTTTGTAGCTGCCCTGCTATGGCACACCCTTCAAAAACGGCGTCAACCCCTGTCTACCTCTGTAACGGATGAGACTGAGACCCCGTTGGCACATGAGGTAGCATACGAAAAACTGTCGGCGATTGAGGCATCGGATTGGCTAACACGTGGCGACATGGAGACGTATCATACCCAAATTGCTTATGTTCTCCGCCAATATATCGATGCACGTTATCAAATTCCAGCGTTGGAGTTGACAACAACGGGAGTGCAACAGGCGATGCTACGCGCTGAAATAGCGGCTCCCCATGTTGAACGAACGCGACAATTACTCGCCAACTGTGATATGGTAAAATTTGCAACCTATCAACCGGAATTAACAGAGGCATCTGTCCGGATAGCAGACGCCCGTTGGATTGTTGATGAAACAAAGTCGCTGGTGCCATAAAATTCTTGACATAATTTGAAAAAATATAGTATTATGTTAATTAAGTTTTTCATGAACCTCTAATTTCCGGAAAGTGCCAACTTAGGTGCACAAATTTTATCGGCTTCTTAATATAAACATAAGCCATAGCAAGGAGGTAAAATTAGCGTGTCAAATGAACACAAAGTACTCCTCACTATACCGATGTATCCTGATATGGAACTTGCCGCGGCGAAAACCGGTTCTGTCCTCGCTGAATTGAAGGACTTCAACGAAGAAGCGGTTGAGGAGATCCAACTCGCTATCATTGAAACTTGTATTAACGCTTCTGAACATAGCCAAAGTGACGATAAGGAAGTACATATCCAGTTTTTAGTTACGGACGATCGGTTGGAAGTCAAAATTACGGATCGAGGCGTCGGTATAACTGCAGATACACTGGATGGCACCCGCTTACTGGGTAGACCTACTATGCACCCGGATTTACGTAAGCGCGGAAGAGGCTTACAAATTATTAGGGCTTTAATGGATGAAGTGGTTATAGAAAGCAGTCCTAACGGGACGACTGTTAGTTTCACGAAAAAGAAGACACCGCCATAGGTTGCTGTGCCGTTTTTGCGCGAACCTATAGAGGAAACCTGTGAGACAATATACCAACGGGGCAATTTTGAACCCATTGCGGACAATTTACGAAATTGTGTTAAATGTGCTGTTAAAACGACACGTTTTTCTAATATATCACGTTTCCGTTTTGGGGAAACCGTTCACAAGTCCATGTAAGAACTTAAGGAGGTAAGCGATTTGTCGGACAAACTTGATATTCAAATTCGCGAGGCTAAAGAGCATGCGGTCATTGAAACAACAGGATACCTGAATGATGCCCTCGGAGAACAACTTGCCGAGAGAGCACAGTCACTCATTCAGAATGGTTGTACGCAACTTGTAATCAACCTTGAAAAAACAACACTTATTAACAGCATCGGTATATCTATACTTATTGAGATTATAGAAGCCCTCACTGAACGGGAAGGCACCCTGAATTTCTGTGGATTGTCTGCCACACAGGAGCGCACATTCCGTATGATGGCAATTGCTAAATACGCAGGTATCTTTCCAGACGAAGAATCTGCGATTGCCAACCTGTAATTTTTTAGCATAAATTTCGATGTAAAAATGAAAACGAACGCCATTTGGATGCAACACTATGAAAGATCCAAGCCAGCTTATATCAGGAGACAGTTTGCAAGTCCATAAGACACAAAGTACCGCCGAACAGACGATGGAGCGGCTTATCTTCAGCCTGTCCGAGTTAGAACACTTGGGACAAACGTTGATCTCTGGACACAGCAACTTTAATCATTCAAGTAAAACTTATCTCCGTATCACGCTTGGAACTCTGCAAGTGACGCGCGGCGCGATACTCCGTCACCACCAGACGAGACAGAATCTTGAAGTTGTTGCCGCATCCCCAGATCAAGTATTTGCCCCTATCACTGTTGAACCCGGTGAAATCGAGGAATTGCTGCAACATCCATTCATTGAGAGTGCAAACCTTCCAGAACCTCTTGAACCCTTCTTCGCCCGGACTGCAAAGTTCGTCGAAACTATTGATATACGTCTTTGGGTGCCTCTGAAGATTCACGATGAATTTCTCGGAATGATCGGTTTGGGGAGTTTTTTGGGCAGAGAAGTATTGGAAACATGGGAGATGGAATTGTTAACAACCCTCGCCCACCAAATCTCGATCGCCATCGCTTATTCGCAAATGGTGGAGGGTGTTCAAAGCGAAAAATTCCGATTGTTCATGCTCGCTGAAAGCGCGCCGCAAATCTGCCAACTCCTACAACCTGAAGCCGCCGCAGAACAGGTAGTTCATCAGGCTGTCTCCCTCTTAGACGCTAATGCGGGGGCACTCATGCTCACGCACGCGGAACGTCAAGAACTCAAGATGCACTACACTTTTCCGGAAACATTGGTTGAAAGTTCCACACCCGATGCCGACCCTAACGGACTCGTTGTTCCTTATGGTGAAGAGGCACCCATATCCTTGGAAACAACGTCTGTAGACATGCTGAAGTCTGTCGTCACGGAAGGATTGCCAGGACACTGCCCGCCAAAATCCGATACGCTTTTCGGCGGAAAGAATTTGATGGCGGTCCCTATCCCGGGACGCGATGGGGACATTCTCGGGATCCTCGTTGTTGGCGATAAAGAGGAACGTGGCGGTAGCATCGCGCCCTTTACCGATGAAGATGTTATCTTACTGGATTCTTTTGCAAAACAGGCAGGCGTCGCTATTGAAAACGCCCACTTACATCAAGAAGCACTTGAGGCACGCCAGTTGCAAGCGGAAATGGAGGAAGCCCGCAAGATACAAGAGAACCTCATTCCGGAGACGCTCCCTGACATTCCGGGATACGAAATTGCTGGGCATTATGAGCCGCGCGGTCCCGTTGGAGGCGACTACTATGATTGTATCGCTTTGTCGACGGGACATTGGGGACTCGCAATCGCAGATGTTTCTGGAAAAGGAATGCAAGCAGCACTTCTCATGGCAACCCTCCGGGCAGGGCTTATCTCTGAATTGTCACGGGGAAATGGTGCCGCAGTGGAAGATTCAGGAACACCCAATGACCTCAGTGTGTCCACCCTATATACTGAACTTACCGAAATGGCTTTGACGCTTAACTCGCTCCTTTACGCCAGTGGCACAGCAGAGAAATACGCTACTTTTTTCTACAGCCATCTTAACCCAGAAACGGATGTCCTGACAACGCTCAATGCGGGACATAATCCGCCACTGCTCATTAAAAAGGATGGCACCTATAAGTGGTTGGGTGAAGAGATTGGTGGTATTCCACTCGGGATGTTCCCGAACGATATGGTTTCAAACATCGCTGAATATGAAGCCGAGCATGTTCAACTCACAAGCGGTGATGTCGTTATATATTATACAGACGGTGTGACAGAAACCGAGAATGTCGACGACGAGTATTACGAGGAGGACCGACTCGTAGAGGATTCCAAAGCGTGCAAGGATTCTGATGCTGAGGGTATCTTGAAATATCTTCACGACGCAGTTATGGGGTTTCAGGGGGAAGCCGATCAGTTTGACGACCTGACCCTACTTATTTTGAGGAAACAGTAGTAGAATAGATGTAGGTGCGTAGCCCGTAATGAAATTATGTTTCCTTAAATGGCATAATTTGTAAATGGCATAATTTGTCTTTGCTTTACATTTGGAGGGCGGATATACGGGAAGGTTTCTAATTATGGACCCTGGGCGGCGTTTCCGTTGTCAACGCCGATCTAAAATCGTTAAAAAACCTGCTTTAGGTTATGAAAGGTTCGTTAACAATTGGAAGACTGCAAGGACAACGGACGCAGCAGCTCAGAAGCAATCGTTAAAAACCTGACCGAACCGCAAGGGAAATTAAAAAATATGCAACAAAGTCCGGCAGGGCGCTCATTTTTGGATCCAGCAATCCTCGCCCGAATCGGGAACCTTGAATTGATTGCAAAATTTGTGGTTGAAGGCTTTATTTCTGGCCTCCACAAAAGTCCGTATCACGGATTCAGCGTCGAATTCTCGCAGTACCGACAATATATGCCAGGAGACGATCCGAAACATATAGATTGGAAAGCCTACGCCCGCACTGATCGTTATTATATCAAACAATTTGAGGAGGAAACCAATCTCAATTGTTACCTACTCTTGGATGCAAGCGAGTCTATGTTGCATCCGATAGATGAGGCACAAGTGGATGATCCGACTATAGAGGAGAGTGGCACAGGTCAAAAACTCACAAAGTTGCGATACGCAAGTTTCCTCATCGCGTCACTTGCCTATTTTATGGCGAAGCAGCGGGACGCTGTTGGGTTTGCGTACTTTGATGATACACTTCGTCAATATCTTCCCGCTCGAAGTAGCACATCGCACTTGCATTCGATTTTGCTCACATTGGAGACGCTACAGACCGCAAAAAGCACGCGGATGGGGATGCCTTTGCATCAAATCGCAGAACGTCTAACCAAACGCGGTTTAGTCCTCTTCGTCTCTGATCTCTACGATGCGGGTGATATAGATGGACAGTCAGAAGTCATCGAAGGTTTAGAACACCTCCGCTATGAGGGACATGAAGTCATCGTTTTTCATGTTCTCGCGCATCAGGAACTCGCATTTGCTGACTTCGAAGCAGGGAGGAGTGCAGAGGCACTCATCCGTTTTATCGATTCCGAAAATGATGCTGAAATTATCACAACGCCACAAGCGATTCAGGAGAGTTATTTGAATAATTTCAACGAATTTCTTGATACTTATAGGCTCGCTCTACGGCAATCGGATATTGATTACAACATGATAACAACAGCAACACCAATTGATTTAGCACTGGCATCCTATCTCGCTAAGCGGCAAGGAGTCCTCTAATTTATCTCGAAAAGGTTTTTAATTTTACCTTGCGGAGTAACGAAGTGCTTTTGGACATTGAAACCCGTTGCGCAAATCCGCCTGCGCCGATGTTGCAGGCTATGGGTTTGTTTAAAGAGCGCATAGCCCGTAATGTAATGGAGGGCGGATATACGGAAATGAAAGTTATTTATCCAATACACCTGACCGAACCGCAAGGAATAATTAAAAATTGTTTGGATTAGGAATTTTAGCCCCCTTATTCGCAGTAGCAGGTGTTGTCGGTGCCTCAATTCCACTCATTTTGCATCTGTTGAACCGGGAACGTGCAAGACGGTTGGTGTTCGGTACCATCCGTTTCATCCAGATGTCGCACCAAACAAACGTGAGACGGCATAAGTTGAAACGGTTATTGCTGCTGCTCATGCGTATTTTGATATTGGCACTGCTCGGTTTTGCGTTTGCGCGACCGTTTTTCGCCGAAGCACCAATCATTGCGCAGAAAACGGGTGGTAAACGAAACGCAATTGTTATTCTGGATATCTCCTATAGTATGCAATATGAGCAGGTATTTGAGAACGCAAAAAGGGAAGGTATCGCAATTCTTGACGGGCTTGATGCAACCGATGCCGCGGGGCTTATTCTTTCTTCAGACCGGGCGCGTGTTATCGCCCCACTCGGCTCAGAGTTCTCACACATTAGAACGGCTTTGAACAAGGCAGAAGCCACTTATAAACCTACAGATTATTTAGACGCACTGCAAACGGCTGACGAAATACTTGCATCTATTCCTATCGGTGAAAAGCAGATTTATGTCATCGCGGACATGCAAAAGCGGGGATGGGAAAACTTCATCGAAACGGACAAACTTAACCCGGATGTCCAAATCCAGTTTATCGATGTCCATCCTGAACAACCGCAGAATTTCGCGATAACAGATCTCAATGTTCCACCTGTTATCCTGAAGGAACAGCAAGCCTCCTACTTGGTGGCACGCGTCCGTAATTTCAGCGATGCGGCAGTTGAAAATCTACCGATTCGTCTGTTCGTAGATGGAAATATGATTCATACCGTGCAGCTTGACCTTGAACCGGACGACCTCGCAGATGCTGTTTTCAGGATAGACTTTCGAGACGAGGCGACGCACACAGGTTGGGTGGAATTGCCGGAAGACGCACTTCAGGTTGACAACAAACGCTATTTCACGTTACAAAGTCTGCGGTCAATCAGGGTTCACGCCGTTAGGGACAAACCGCGGACGCAAAGCCCGCAGCAGACAATGGGAACGTTTTTCATGAAAATGGCGTTTACCGCAGGACGTGATGCGGTGCCTATTGATTTTACCGAATCGAGTTCAGTGCCCAGCGCTGCGACACTCGATCGCACTGATGTTCTGGTGCTTGCCAATGTAGCACAGATCTCTTCCGACGAAGCCGGACGTGTGGCGACTTACGTTGCTGCAGGCGGTGGATTGATTGTGACAGTAGGCAATAACATAGATGCTGCTGTCTATGAACAACGGTTTGGGGGTGAGATAGGTTTGATGCCCTGTAACTTCGTCCGCCCCGTTGGCGACGCTCTTGATCGTCAGCAATTCCGTGTCCTCGCGACGGTGAAGTACGAACACCCGATTTTCGCGCCGTTCAAAGAACCGAACCATGGCGATTTCGGTAAGGCGCGGTTTTATAGAATTTTTCAGGCGGTACCCACGGAAAATGCTACTGTCATTGCCTCTTATGATGATGGCAGTCCTGCACTCTTCGAGAAGCCTTACGGGAACCTCGGGCGTGTGCTCTGTTTTACCTCGACCATAGACCGAGAATGGAACGATTTACCGATTCGCGCGGTTTATTTGCCTTTCTTGCATGAAACTATTAAGTATCTCGCACTGAAAGACGCAGAAACGCTACCGGATTACCGTGTAGGCGATACTATAGACCTAAAGGTTTCAGAAACTGAGAATGAGAGTATAACAAAGAACAGAGCAATCGCTATCTTCAATCCAAACAGCGTTGAGACGCGTTTGGGACGGAACAAAGATGAAACACCTACAGCACAGAACACGCCACAAAGCAGTGTTTTATATACAGACACTGCAATACCCGGTATCTATTCAGTTCATAGGTCGGGCACAGAAGTTACAGACTACTTTGTCGTCAACGTTGATACCACGGAGTCGGATCTTGCGGCACGCGATGTTGAGGAACTCGCAAGTATGTTGAAAGGCACGGCTGACGAACTCGTTGAAGATAAACCGACAGCAGAACTGGTGGCGCAATATAATGAGGATGTAGAGAGGAATCAAAACGTATGGATCTATCTCATGTTTGCAGTCTTTGCCTTAGCAATAACAGAGATGTTCCTCGCCAACCGTGTTTAACGCATCGGATTTGGATGAAACCCACGATAGGAGCAATGGATAAAAAATGAACTTTGAACCAAGTGCACCAATTGAAGTGCCACAAATTATATCTGAGGAGCAGATCCAGTTTTTCATCAATAACGGGTATCTTATTGTCCCAGATCTGCTTTCTCTGGATGAGGTAGCGGAATTGCGGCAGGACACTGTTACGCTCGCTAAAGGGGGATACCCGTGTGAAACCCTCCAACCGCTTCCTAAGGACATGAGCGATGACGAGGCGATTGGACGCATCCTTTGCATTCATCAACCTCATTTCGTCAGTCCAATTATCGAGAAGTACGTCAAGCACCCGAAGATCTGTGGTATCCTGAGTCAGATAACGGCTGCACATCTACCCCACTGGGACGGCAGCGTCAAGTGTATGCAGTCGATGCTCTTTGTAAAACCGCCCAATTTTCAAGGACAAGCATGGCATCAGGACGAATTTTATATTCCGACCCGCGATCGCTCCCTGATCGGTGCGTGGACGGCAATGGACGATGCCACCATAGAAAATGGATGTTTATGGGTGCTTCCCGGCTCACACCGTCGAGGGTATCTCTATCCGCAGAGATACCATGAGAACCCAGATGAGTTCGATTTTGCCTGGGAGAGTTACGGGTTTGATGATGGAGATGAGGTGCCTGTTGAAGTTACAACCGGTACATTGGTGTTTTTTAACGGGTATCTACTCCATCGCTCTCGTAAAAACCGTGGAGAGACATATCGCAGGGTTTTAGTGAACCATTACTGCAATTCATGGTCGCTGTTACCTTGGTCGATTCAAGACGGAGAACGTCCCGCAAGTGCTGATCGCCGATGTGTCATTCCGGTCTCTGGTGTCGATCCCTACGCATGGAAAGGCTATGATGACCCACCGGAAAATGTCCACTTGCGAACCTGCAAAGCCGTTGATGAACTGGAGTCATTAGATGCAAGTTGAAATTGAACGTTTTTCCGACCTTAGGCAAACGTTGGAAACGATGATGCAGCGGATTGAGGTAGGCGAAGATATAATGGAACAGTTAGATCAGATTAACGCACTCTCTCAAGCGCTTGCACCGACAGCTCCCAAGATGCTTCTGCACTATCTGGAGCGGAAGAGTTACACAAAAGCATTAGCACTTCTGGAAACTTTTTTTAACGATTGCCTCTGAGCTGCTGCGTCCGTTGTCCTTGCAGTCTTCCAATTGTTAACGAACCCTTCATAATCTAAAGCAGGTTTTTTTACCAATTTTAGATCGGCGTTGACAACGGAAACGCCGCCCAGGGGCCCATAATTAGAAAATAGGAAAGAAAAATATGGTAAGAGAGGATGGACGCACCCCCGATGAGCTGCGTCCTGTCACAATAAAACGGCACTATATCAAACATGCCGAAGGCTCTGTTCTCGTGGCAACCGGAGACACTCGTGTTATATGCACTGCCTCTGTGATTGACCAGCAGCCGCGTTTTATGCGTAATCAGCGTATCAAAAAAAAGGGATGGGTGACGGCAGAGTATTCCATGTTACCCCGCTCCACTTCCGAACGGATGCAACGTGAGACAAGCCGGGGTGTCGGTGGGAGAACACAGGAGATCCAACGTCTTATCGGTCGTTCCTTACGTGCCGCTGTAGATTTGTACGCCTTGGAAGAGCGGACGGTTTGGGTTGATTGTGATGTTATTCAGGCGGATGGTGGGACACGCACTGCCTCAATTACGGGTGCCTTCATTGCGCTCTGGGATGCCTGTCAAGGACTTATTAAAAGGAAAAGAATCAAAAATTTTCCGATTATCGACAACATTGCCGCCACAAGCGTCGGACTGATCGATGGTCAACCGATGTTAGACCTCTGCTATACGGAAGACTCAACAGCAGATGTTGATATGAACATTGTGATGACAGGGAGCGGAAAATTTATAGAGATACAAGGCACCGCAGAGGAGAAACCCTTTTCGCGTACCGAGTATGACCAAATGCTGGATCTCGCCGTTGGCGGTATACAACAACTTGTCCGACTCCAGAATCGGATGATGTTGGAGAATTTAGATGAAGCTCATATTGGCGACGCGTAATCAAGGTAAAGTCCGAGAACTCACAAACATGCTTTACGGTGAAGCGAATTCCAAACAACAGATCGAAGTTATCTCTTTGGAAAATTATCCAGATGCCCCAGAGGTGATTGAGGATGGAAAAACGTATGCGGAGAATGCCATTAAGAAGGCATCTGTTATCGCTGCGTATACGTCCCATCTCACCCTCGCTGACGATGCGGGACTGGAGGTAGATGCGCTCGACGGCGCGCCAGGCATTCACTCGAAACGCTGGGCGGGTGAAAACGCAACAGATGAGACCCGGATCGCGAAACTCCTTCAGGCACTTGAAGGTGCCGCCAATCGGCGGGCGCGGTTCATCGCTGCGATTGCGGTGGTCCATCCGAATGCCAACCCCGAAGTGGTGCTCGGTGTTTGCGAGGGACACATCAGGCATGATCCTGTGGGAGAGAGCGGTTTCGGCTATGATCCCGTGTTTGTACCTGATGGTTATCATCAGACTTTCGCAGAATTAGGAGAAGAAATAAAAAACAGGATTAGCCACAGAGCCAAGGCGTTGGAACAAGCAATCGCCTTGCTTTGATTATTACTAAAAGAGGGGAAATCACGATCTGCTAGAGTATCAAATCGGAAGATATTACGCAGACTTAACTTTAGATATTATGTATCTGAAAAGATACAATAGGCATATATATCTTTACAATTCACATTATTTTACAAGAAGGCAGGCTTTTCGACGCCATGTTGAAGCATGGCGTTTTCAGCCTGAAGAATTTGATGGCAGCACTTAACGATTTACGCAACGGGTTGGTTATCCGACTCAATGATACCATTTATACCATAGTCAACTGTGAGCATGTCAAGCCGGGGAAAGGGGGTGCCTTTGCACGCACCAAAATCAAACGCGTTTCCGACGGCGCCGTCTTGGACAGGACGTTTCGTTCAAATGAAAATGTCGAAACCGTCAGACTTATGGATCACCAGATGCAGTATATGTACCGAGACGGAGAGGCATTGTGGTTTATGGATAATGAGACATTTGAACAACACACACTCCCTGTAGAGCTCATAGGAGATGATTTGAAGTTCCTAAAAGAAGGGGAAACGGTCACGGTTAAAATGGAAGGGGTCGTCCCACTTGCCGTTGAACTTCCGAACTTTGTTGAACTTCAGATCGTTGAGACCGACCCAGGATTGCGAGGCGATACTGTCAGCGGCGGTTCAAAGCGTGCCACGCTGGAGACAGGCGGTGTTGTTAATGTTCCTTTGTTCGTTCAGAACGAAACGCGTATCAAAGTTGACACGCGCACCGGCAAATACGTAGAAAGGATATAGTAGTTGTCGGTGCGTGTTGTGTAGCAATACGCACCGACACCTATTAAAAAAAGAAATGCGTCAAAACAGATCCAAGGATAAATCTGAATCTGCTGAACAAAACAACAATGATCTCTTAGAAATTGTTGAACAGTTGGCAGAAATTCTTGTCCGCACCGACCTTTCCGGAGTCCGCGTCCTCCGGGACAACGAGTTTGAGATAGAGGTTTCCAGACATCGCGGGAATCCCGTCGAATCCGAACAGTCCTCACTACGTCCCGCAGAGACGAACAGGGCAGCAGGTGCGCCGCAGGTTCCTGTAGAGACCCCTGATACCGAAGGTGCTGCGCAGGCACATAACACCTTCATTAGTGCACCTATGCCTTCGCGCTTCTACCGCTCCCCCGCCCCTGACGAACCGGCTTTTGTAAAAGTTGGCGATATAGTTGCAACGGGTGAACCCGTTGCCGTCCTTGAAGTCATGAAAACTTACAATCCCGTGGAAGCTCCATTTAACTGTGAGATTTTAGAGATTCTCGCTGAAGATGGCGAGGCAGTTGAATATGCACAACCGCTGTTCCGAGTGAAGCAGGCTTCTTAATTTTAAGAGTCTTTGAAAATCGTCCATCTCCTCAGTCGCGTTGGGCTTCACCAGACACCGTTGTGGAACATAGTGGAACAACGCCCAGATTCGATAGTTTAAAAAATGATAAAAAAAATACTGATAGCAAATCGCGGTGAGATTGCTGTCCGCATCATCCGTGCTTGTAAAGACATGGGGATTAAAACAGTCGCGATATACTCAACCGCTGATGAAGACGCACTCCACGTTAAATACGCAGACGAAGCCGTCTGTATCGGTCCACCCCCCTCAACTGAGAGTTATCTCAAATACTCGAATATTATCACTGTTGCGGACTATGCGAATGTCAATGCCATCCACCCTGGTGTGGGTTTCCTCGCTGAGGACGCGCAATTTGCGGAAATTTGTGAGGCGCATCAGATACAGTTTATTGGACCCTCCATCGCAGACATCACTACCATGGGTGATAAAGTGAAGGCACGTGAAACTGTCGCGAAAGCCGGACTTAAACTGATACCCGGAAGTCAGCGGGGTAGGCGGAAAAATAACAAAAAGGGAACAGTTGACACCGCCGAGGAGGCCGCGCAGCTCGCCGAGAAAATCGGATACCCTGTCGGGATCAAAGCCGTGGCTGGTGGGGGCGGTCGGGGCATCCGAATCGCCGAAAATCAGCCGAGTCTCCTTAACCTCTTTCACACTGCGAAAGCAGAAGGGGAAGCGGCCTTTGGGAATGGGGACGTTTACATTGAAAAGTGGATTGAAGAAGCACGACATATTGAAGTCCAAATTCTCGGCGATACCCACGGCAACGTCGTCCATTTCGGTGAACGGGAGTGCTCTATCCAGCGTAAACAACAGAAACTCTTGGAAGAAGCACCCGCTGCCTCAATTCCATCGAAACTTCGCAACGATATCTGTAAAGCCGCCGCAAAAGCCGCAAAAGCGATCGGCTACACGAATGCCGGAACCATTGAGTTTGTTGTGGATAAAGACGATAATTTCTATTTCTTGGAAATGAACACACGCATCCAAGTCGAGCATACTGTCACTGAGTGTATCACGGGCATTGACCTCATCAAAGAACAGATTCGGCTCGCGATGGGAGAGCAACTCGGATATAACCAATCCGATATTCAAATCCAAGGACACGCGATTGAATGCAGAATTAACGCCGAAGATCCAGCAAATCAGTTCATGCCTTCACCCGGTCTTGTCACAGCCTACGATCCTCCAGGCGGTATCGGCATCCGGGTTGATGGGTACCTCTACACCGGGTATACTGTTCCATCGCACTACGATTCACTCGTGGCGAAACTCATCGCAATGGGTAGGGATCGAGAAGAGGCGATTGCGCGGTTGAAACGTGCCTTGTCTGAGTTCAAAATTGAAGGTATTAAGACCACGATTCCGCTCTTCCAGAATATCCTCAACGATGAACGCTTTCTTAGCGGAACTATTTTCACGAATTTCTTAGAAACATAGAAGGAAGTTAGAAAGTGTTCTAAAGTCAGTAAAGTTGGGGAGTTTGTAGATATGCCACAACAACTTTAGCACACTTTGGTACACTTTAGGCACTTTATATGCATTCCATCTTTGCAACACTCGCAATTTTTATTCTGACACCCCTCACTGTAAACGCTGTTACCTTTGTTGATGTCACGAACGAAGCCGGTATCCGTTTCCAGCATTCAAGCGGAACCCGTTCCAGTCTGCTCCCAGAAGATATGGGTTCCGGTGCAGGCTTCGCCGATATAGATAACGATGGAGACATCGACCTTTACATCGTCAATATCCCGGGTCCCTTTACACAAGATGGAAAGAATAATAAAGGGAACACCAATGTCCTCTATCTTAACAACGGTGACGGCACATTTACGGACATCACGCGTGCCGCAGGTGTTGGGCATCAAGGATTTGGCATGGGGTGCGTTTTCGCAGATTACGACGGTGATGCCGACCTCGACCTTTACCTCACTAACTATGGTGAGAATGTCCTTTATCGGAACAACGGAAACGCCACCTTTACCGATGTGACGGACGCTGCTGGCGTTGGATGCGAATTGTGGAGCACGGGTGCCGCCTTCGCAGATGTAGACGGCGACACCGATTTGGACCTCTACGTTTGCAACTATGTCACATACAACTTAGAACAGTTGGAACAGATGAAGGAGGAGTCCCTACAATCAGGGAAACCTGTGCCCAGTGCCTTGAACCCGCATGTTTTTGAACCACAAGATAACGTCTTCTATCGTAACGACGGGGACGGGACTTTTACCGATGCAACCGATGAAACGGGCATCGCGGCAGGAGGCGGTAGAAGTATGCAAGCCGTCTTTAGCGACTTTGATAACGATAACGACCTGGACCTTTACGTCGCTAATGATACCACCACAAACCATATCTATCGCAACGATGGCAGTGGAAACTTTACGGATGTCAGCACTGCGTCGTGGGCAGCGGATTTCCGCGGTTCTATGGGACTCACCGCTGGCGATTACGATGCCGATGGGGATATAGATCTCTTTATGAGCCATTGGGTGGACGAAGAAAACGCGCTCTATAGAAATTTGTTCGCAGAGGATGGTGCCACTGGACAGATCAGATTCGTAGATGAATCCTATACGTCCCTGCTTGCTGAAGAAAGCATTAAACAGATCGGATGGGGCACGACCCTTTTTGACTATGACAATGATGGAGATTTGGATATCTTTGTGACGAACGGCAGCACCTTCCAAGAACTGAACCGTCCAGAGGTGCTTATCCCTCAGCCTGATATGTTGTTCCGAAACAATGGAGACGAAACATTCACCAATGTGAGTCAAGAGGCAGGCATCGCGGCATTCCCTATCCGCGTCGGTCGTGGTGCAGCGTTTGGAGACTATGATAATGATGGCGATGTCGATATTTTTATTGTCAACAACCATGCTCCGCCGACACTGTTGCGGAATGAGGGCGGAAATCGCAACAATTGGGTCTATGTCAAACTTGTGGGAACAGGCACAAATCGGGATGCCATTGGCGCGAAAATTCAGGTGAAAACGGCGGATCAGATGCAGATCCGAGAAATTTACGCCGGTGAGAGTTACATGTCCGCTAACAGTTTCGTCGCGGAATTCGGCGTGGGAGATGCGACACAAATTGAGACCTTACAGGTTACGTGGCAGAACGGAGAAACGCAGAAACTTCATAATGTTCCAGCAAACCAGCGAATCCGTATAACACAAGAATAGCCATCAGCCATCCGAAAGCATAGGAGAAAGTTCGCAAGTGTACTAAAGTGAACTGAAGTGTACTAAAGTTGAAGGGCATCGTCTAACAATCCCAATGCTTTCGCTTTGGGTCCAGGGGGTTCGGAAGTCTACCGACACTGAAAAAAGATTTGACAAATAGGTGCTTTTTGTGGTATAATTAGAGTATCAAGTTGGCAGACATGTTCAGCAGAATCGCAAGGTTCTGTGTCTGCCTACCCACTGAACAAGGGTTAAAAACTTGATACTTGATATACCATGATAAAGACACACAAAATTGCCTTACGCCCGGACAGGGTTCAGATTGCATGGTTTTACCAGCAATGCGGTTATGCGAAGTTTGCATATAACTCAGCTTTGTCTGATTTTAAGGCGGAACTCTCAGCGGATAACTTCTTGTCCATGTATGACCTTAACAAACGCTTTAATCAGAAGAAGAAAGCGTCCGATTGGACGCAAGCCCAAGATCAGCGAGCCGCGATGTATGCCGTCCATAGCCTCGGTAAAGCGATTGATAACAAGGTCCATAGACCGAGACACTAACGCAGCACTCAATTTAAGAACGCTCGCCGCGGGATACGCGGAGAGTTAAAACGCTTGTGGAGTTTCTATAAGTCCTCCACTTGCGGGAGGCGCGAAATGACGAAACAAGAATCCCACCGCTTTAGCTGTGGGAGTGTCAACATCCGTTGCTATCTATTCATTCCTATACTCTTAATCCTGCTTGCGTGCGGAGGGGATCCCACGATTGAGCGCGGCAAAGCCTTTCTTAAAACAGGCGACACTACGTCTGCCATTCAGCAGTTTCAGGCAGCACTGAAGCAGAATCCTTCCAACGCCGAGGCTTATTATCAACTCGGTTTGGCGTATGAAGGATTAGGAGATGCTACGCAAGCCGCCACTGCATTCAGAGATGCTACAAAATTGGCACCGAAACGTGCAGAAATAACACTCGCCCTCGGGCGCGTCTATTGGCACTGCGGTAACCGTTCCGTTGCCCTCACCGAATTTCAAAGTCTGCTGAGCGGCTCCCCAAAAAAGGAAATCCTCCTTCAGATAGCGGGTCTCACAGGAGACACCTACCACGTCCAGCGGATTCGCACTGAAGGCAGCGACGACTACGAGCAGACCTTCACTGAAAAAGGGAATATGATGACGTTTACCGCAAAGTATACCGACGATTATAGTCCCGCAATTTCACCCGATGGAAAATGGCTTGCTTTCGCTTCAAATCGTCTCGAGAATGCTGAGTTGTATCTCATGGATCTGACGACTCGCACGCTACAGCAGCTGACACATACCGATGAACTTGATGAATACATGCCCGCTTTTTCACCCGATGGTAAATCCATCGCCTTCGTTTCAGAACGGACACGTGGCGGTATGATGCTCCCATCTGTCCAAGCGAGTGGTTCCGATCCGAGGACTGCGACGATCTACCTCATGGATGTTGATGGAAGAAACCAACGCCCACTCATCGATATAGAAGGTGCGCAGCGCGCCCCTGTCTTTTCACCGGATGGGCAACAAATCGCCTTTGAATCCCGTAAGGACGAGGTCACCTCGCCTGCGGAGAATAATGATACCTTAGAAATCCACATTATTCATATCGACGGCACCAACAAGAAGCAACTGACGCATAACGATGTAGATGATGGACATCCCACGTGGGCACCCAATGGAAAGCAGATCGTTTTTACCGGAATGGTGGACGACATCTACCAACTTTTCAGTGTCAATGCCGGAGGTGGCTCAGTAAAGCAGCTAACTTTTGAGAACGCGAGCCACTATCATCCCGCCTTCAGTCCAGATGGCAAACGGATACTCTATGTCTCGAACGCGCATAACCGTTATACGCTCTGGACGATGAACGTAGACGGCACAAACAAAACGCAACTTACAAACCACATCGGCGCCCATTTTGAACCGAGCCTCTCAAGAGACGGAAAAACGCTCGTATTTAGTTCCGACCGTTCCGATCACATGCGGATCTATCTCATGGATTTCACAAAACCCGTTCAAATACAGGCGTTGAAGGCAAGGCTGGCAGATTTTTAATTTTACCTTGCGGAGTAACAAGCGGGATAGGGACCTTGAAGGGGGTTGGGGTAGATCCGCCTGCGCCGTTGTTGCAGGCTATACGCTTTGGATAATAAGAAAGATAAAGAGAATACCAAACTTGTAGCCCGTAATGAAATGGAGCGGTTTTTGCTTGGGTGTTTCTTCAGATATAGGACTTACGTGTTCCCTCTTAAAGTCCCCTTGATAAGGGGGATTTAGGGGGTTAAATACAACGAAATATGCCCTTTTCTGTTCAATTTGCGTAAGTCCTGAGATATACGGAAAGGCACTTTATTTATCAACCCCACCTCACCGAACCGCAAGGTATGCTTAAAAATATGCGACCAACTTTTTTTACTTTCCTCATTCTCCTCATCAGTATTGGCTGCAGCCCAGATGAACCCCAGCGTGATGTAAATCCGCAACTCACGACGCACTATCAGAAAGGCACGGACGCATTAGACAGGAGCAACTTCGCTGAAGCGGAAAAAGCGTTTCAGGCGTGCCTGCAGATCGATGCCAATGCTCACGATGCACGCATGTTGCTCGCACGCACATACATCAGACAGCAGAAATGGGGACTTGCCGAAGAGACGTTGCAGAAGCTGATAGGGCTGCTTAAGGATACAAGGGTTAAAAACCCCGCCGACAAGGACCAACTTTCAAAGGCATACCTAACGTTAGCACAGGTTTTCAGTTATCAACAACGCTTTTCCGATTCTACTGCTGCGCTCACCAATGCGCTGGAGGTAAACCCTGACGATACCGAGGCACGCATCAGACTCGGTTATTTCTTGGGTGCCCCGCAACAGATGCTCGTCCCGGATCTCTCTGCCTCTAAACGACAGTTTGAAAAGGTGCTGGAACTCCAACCGAATCACCTGGAGGCGATGCTCCAACTCGGTTTAGCCGAATTCCGACTCGGTGAAGCAGACAAAGCCGCTGAACGGTTTGAAAATATTATCCAAAATTACCGACGTCATTCTGGGGCGTACTACTATCTAGGAGTCTATCATCTCCGGCACGGCGCGCCTGAAAAAGCCGTTGAGAATTTCAAAGAGTCGCTCCGTCTGAAACCACGCGACCCCGAAACCTTGTGGAACCTGTGGACAGCATACAGCAAACTCGGTGGCTATCCAGAAGACGTGCCAGAGGCATTCAAAATTCAACCGTGGGAGGGGTTCGTAACGCCGAATTCTGTAGGACAAAATTCTCCATTTATAGATGTCGCACCGGACTTAAGAATGGACAAGGTTGACGGTGGACGCGGCAGTGCCTGGGGGGATTATGATAACGACGGAGATTTAGACATCGTTGCTGTCGGCACGTATCAACCCCACGCCCTTTTCCGCAATAATGGCGATGGCACCTTCACAAATGTCGCAGACGCAGCAGACATTGCTGATCCGAGAGGCGGTTGGGGTTCCCTTTTCGCCGATTATGATAACGATGGGGATGTGGATCTCTACATCACACGTGGGGGTTGGTCGGGCGCAGCGGAAAATACACTCTATCATAACAACGGGGATGGCACTTTCACAGATGTTACACACGCTGCAGGTGTCGCAGACCCACAGAGTAGTTTCTGTGCGGCGTGGGCGGATTACGACAACGATGGCTACATCGACCTCTATATTGCTGACGGTGTTATCGGTGATGGTGCTGCGAATGTCTTATATCGCAATAATGGCGATGGCACCTTCACGAACACCGCAGCTGCTGCCGGTGTAGCAGATACTGGGAACTCGCTCGGCACCGCCTGGGGGGATTACGATAAAGATGGACATATCGACCTGCATGTCGTCAACTTTGGGCAATCCAATGTGCTTTACCGCAATAACGGCGATGGCACCTTCACAGATGTCACCCCGACGACCGGTATGAATCTCCCTGTTACGGATGCCTTCGTTACTTTCTTTTTAGACGTGGACAACGATGCGGATCTGGACATCTTCATCTCAAATTCAGGTTCCTTTCAAGCCTTCATCGCAGGTCAAATCACAGGCACTGCTACACACGACGTTGATCGGCAAGTGCTTTATCGCAACAACGGCGACGGCACCTTTACAGATGTCACCCGTGAATCGGGGCTCTATCACGCGTATGGTGCGATGGGTGCCAACTTCGGGGACATCAATAGCGACGGCTACCTCGACATCTATCTTGCGACCGGCGCGCCACAGATGGGACGCCTCGAACGAGATGCCCTCTTTCGTAATAACGGCGATGGCACTTTCACAGATGCGACGACCGCTCTGGGTTTGGGGAACATCGGAAAAGGGCACGGCGTAACCTTTGGTGATGTCGATACGGATGGTGACGTTGATATCTATGTCCCTGTTGGTGGAGCGTTTATTGGCGACCAGTGGCACAATCTTTTCTATCGCAACAATGGCACTGGAAACAATTGGCTGACGCTCAAACTCGTCGGGGTCAAAAGTAATCGGGATGGCATCGGGGCTAAAGTCACCCTACATATTGGTGATGACGTAATTTACCGAGAAGTCAGTGGGGGATGTGGATTCGGCTCGACCAATAGTTTGTCCCTTGAAATCGGTCTCGGGACGCATACGAAGGTGGATACCCTTGAAATTGTTTGGCCCTCCGGTCAGGTGGATACCCATCGGAACCTGTCTGTTAACCAAAAACTCGTTGTCACTGAGGGAAAAGGGCTATGAATGCCATGTGGGAGGGGTTTGTAACCCCGAATTCACCTAAATCTGCGCTACTCACGGAAGATAATATGGCACTTTTTGTTGATTATTATCAACTCACGATGGGGCAGGCAGATTTCAATGTCCAGAACGATACGGTTATCACAGCGAACTACTACGTCCGCGAAATCCCACAGGGACAATATCTCATAGCCGCAGGACTGGAACAGGTCATCCACTACATCTTAAATTTGCGTTTCACGGATGCTACGCTCGATTGGTTGGCGGAACGTGGTGACTTGAGCGCTGACTACCTTGCTTCGCTTAGAGATTTCCATTTTGACGGTTCCGTTTTCGCTGTTCCCGAAGGCACGCCTGTTTTTCCAAATGAACCGATTATCAACGTCACAGGTAGGTCCCGAGAAGTCCAACTGTTTGAAACCTATCTGCTCTGTGTCATGAACTTCCAGACACTGATTGCCACGAAAGCCTCACGAATTGTGGAAGCCGCACAGGGTAGACCCGTATATGATTTCGGTGCGAGGCGTGCACACGGCAGAGATGCCGGTATCTTCGCCGCTCGTGCTTCTTTCATCGGTGGTGCGAGTGGGACCTCGTTAGTGCTTGCGGGACACTATTTTGATATTCCTTACGTTGGCACGATGGCACATAAGTTTATCTCAGAACGTCCTACCGAGTTAGACGCATTCCGCGATTACGCTGCAGCCTTTCCGAACAGTACCACCCTCCTCATTGATACCTACGATACACTTCAAGGGGCAGGAAACGCTTGTATCGTCGCAAAAGAAATGGAGACACGCGGGGCACGATTACGCGCAGTCCGACTTGACAGTGGTGACCTCTTAGCACTCAGCAAAGAGGTCCGTCGTATCCTTGATGCCGAAGGACTCGATTATGTCCAAATTATTGCCAGTCATGAACTTGATGAATTCCAGATAGACCTATTGCTCAAAAATGGGGCACCGATTGATAACTTCGGGGTCGGCACACGGCTTGCGACGGGGGCGAACCTCAATTCGCTCACCGGTGAGGGGGGCACCTCTGCCCTTGGTGGTGTCTACAAATTGGTCGAGAGTGATGGCAAACCCGTTGGGAAACGCTCCCAAGATGAACCTACAAAAGCCACGATCCCGGGTAAGAAACAAATCTATCGTGTTGCTGATGCCAATGGAAATTATGTCAAGGACTGTGTGACACTTTGGGATGAACCGATCTCCGAGGGACAGCCGCTCCTCGTTCCGATTATTCAAGATGGGGAGTTGGTATACGCTTTTCCGAACCTCCACGACATTCAGGCACGAACGACCGCAGAACTCGAAAGATTAACGGATTCCCATAAAGGTTTGACAGAAGTAGAACCCTATCCTGTGGAATTACATCCGACGTTCAGAAACCTATTTCTTTATAGTAGATTTTGAAAATAAGTTTACACTTCTGCCCCCGGTAGGCGAGGTTTCCTAACCTCGCCGATGCAAAAAAGTGTAAAGGTAATTACGGGTTTTACTATAACTTTCCTTGCGGAGTGATCCGCGGGTCTGGGAATTTGAATTGGGTTCGGGGATATCCGCCTGCGTGTTTTTGATAGGGGTTTTTGCTTGGGGTGTTTTTGCTTGGGTATTTCTGCGTATTGATAGGGTGTTTCTGCGTATTTCTGCGTATTGTTGCAGGCTATGTTTTTGGAGGTTACGAAAGACAGAAAGCGGTTGCCTGCTATTGATTGGATTCCGCTTTTTCTATTCCAAGACGCTTCCGGTTTTCTTTAATGAGCCGTATAATCGTATCCAAATCAGTAGCACCCTGTAGGGTTCCGAGTGCATTCGCTTCTTCTATGAGCGTTGTCATTTGCACAGGGTTGTCTGTGAGTAGATCTTCCGCCCTTTTGTAATAGTAATCGGCTTGGGCGTTTTCGTTGCGATCTTCACAGATGGCAGCGAGGTAGACGTAAGCAGCAGCGAGACGTGGGGACTGCGCTCGGTTTTGAATGAACTCCTCAAAAGCGAAACGCGCTTCGTTGTAGCGTCTGTCTTCGTAATGGACACGTCCGATCCGAAACTGTGCCCTATCGGCGAAACTGTCCTTATAGCCTCCTGCGATGTAGCGATCCCGCTCTGGATACCCGATCGTGGTTTCGTAGGCTTGCAGTGCCTCGTTGTAACGGCGAAGTCCTCTGTAAAGCTCACCGAGCTGAAAATTTGCCATCATCGCTTGTAAGGTGTTCGGATGCGTTTCAATCACTTTTTTGTAGGTTTGAATCGCTTCGTTAGGCGTGGAAAGTTGCTCAGCGTAAATGCGTCCACTGCGGTAGAGCGCTTCGGCAGCATGCGTCAACTCGGCGTGGTGTTTCAATACCTCTTGATATGCCGCAATTGCCTTTGGATAGTCCTGTAAGGGTTTCCGTTCATAGATGGTTCCGATTTGTAACCGCGCACGCGCTGCCTCTATAGGTAGCAAACTTTGGTCTTGAAGTTTCTCATGTAGGTTTTCGATAGCGGCAAGTTGCTGAAGTGTTGGGAGTTGTTCTGCCGCCTGCTCTCCGTGAGGCGTATGGGGTGCCGTGGCGATGAGGTGTCGAGCGATATTTAAGGCTTCAGAAAAATTTCGAGCCGCACTCGCTGTGTTCAAGCGTGCTAATTCCGTCTGCGACATCTGTTCTGTGAGTTCCTCTATTTTCTTATCAATCTGTGCCTCCACCTCAGACACGCTTTTGTCGTGCATTGAGATCTGTCCTAAATACCACGGATCGAGTTTCGGTAGATAGGCGTGATGGAACGTTTCAAAAGCCTCTATCGCTTTCGGATAGTTTAAGATTTTTTCATAGCAAACGCCTGTCCAATAGAGAACGGCATGCATATTCCAAAAGTTCGGGTATCTCTGTTTCAGTTTTTCAAAGACAGGGATTGCTAATGAATACTTCTCGGCTGCGCGATGGATATTTGCCATTTGGAAGAGTGCCTCCGCAGCAAAATTGCTGGTTGGGTAATCCTCAACGACTTTTCTGTAGGTCGCCATTGCTAAAGCCGATTGGTTCAGAACGGTATGCCTTAAATACGCGATGCGCCATCTCGCTTCGGGTGCCATTATCACATTCGGGTGTCCTTCGAGAAGTGCGCTATACTTTTCTATTGCCTTTTCAGGCTGGTTAAGTTGGGAATGATTTCGATAGAGTTCAGCGATCTGAAATTGAGCGATGGCAGCAAGGGGTGTCCCTTTATACTGGAGCGCAATACGCTGCTGTTCTCGTAAGTCAGCGAGCGCGTTGTTAATATCCCGTATCTTCTGCAAGCCTGTTTTATGCACGAAATGCGTGGCAGGTGCGAGCTTAATCAACCTATCGTAAGTTTGGATAGCATCATGGTAATTGCCCATACGGCTATGGACATCCCCTTTTTTGATGATGGCGAGGAAGAGTTCCTCGGCAGCAAGCCCGTTTTTCTCAAGTTTTAGAATTTTATCGTAAGCCTCGAGTGCTCTGGTATACTGGTGTGTATAATTATAGTGAATCTCGCCAATCTGGTAGTAGGACCAACTTTTTATAGCAATATCTTTGGTAGATTCCGCAAGTGACGCCAGTTTATTATTGGCTTCGGTGTAGTGTCCCGCCTCAATTAAGACATGCACCTCTTCAAAGCGAGCATAAGCAAACGCGCAGAGGAGAAACAGCAGTAGCACGTGTGAGAGCAGTTTTTTAATTTTACCTTGCTTTGGCGCAAGCCGCGTGTGGGCTTGCGGGACAATATCGGTGGTTTGTGATTTGACGATATTCATGTTCGAGTCGCCCTCCGCTACGCTTACGGGCGCGGTTTTCTGTTTTTAATATGCACAACCCAAACGCGCTTTCCTAAGAGGGTGGTCATGATTATAGCCACCGTCGCAACGGCGCAAACAATCCTTAATCGTAGATCCCCATTAGACACATTGCCTGTTTACCACTTTAGGAATCCTTAAAAAAAAGCGGTGTCGAGGTGTTCATCATTAGAAATACGCTTGCTATTCCGCTATGGTGTATCCAAGGTTCCAGATTGAAGGTTCTGAAGATGGGCATCCGCAACCGCCATCCAATTGGTCCCATCTGCCTGTTCTTTCATGCGGTAGAGCCGACTTTCTGTATCCCACGCATCGTTTCGGAGATGATGTGTGATGAGTGCCTCCTCTAAGTTCCGTTGGATATCCTGTTCACGATATTGTTCGATCCGAGCGACAGCGGATTGCGTTTCAGGCAATAACCGTTCCGGTTCTGGTGGAAAGAGATCTCCCCATAAGAGTGCGATCGTAATCAAAGCAATAACAACAGTGCTCGCAGCAGCAGTCCTATACCAACGGAACAGCGAACCGAAGTTAGCAATGGATGCACGCACCCGCGAAAGCAGCGTTTGCTCGTTTGCAGCGGCGAGACGTTTGTAGACGTTCATTTCAATATCTTGTAACGCGAGTTCAGGCACACGCAAGTCTGCTTGTGCTTCATCTGTCAACTGTAAGACAGTCCGAAAAGATTGAACTGCTTCGGTACAGTCGAGACAGTTCTTAAGGTGTTGTTCAAAGGGCTCTTCCTCTTCTGGCGACAGAAGTTTAGAAGCATAATCAATCGCTTGCCCTCCAGATTTTATGCATTTAGGCATAATAAATACGTCTCCTTTCTTTAAATTTCATTATTTTCCCAAAGCGGTCGTAACAATGTTTGTAAACGTTTGACTGCCCGGTGAAGGTGAATTTTTACGGTCCCTTCCGCCATATCCAGTGTTTCAGCGACCTCTTTCAGTTGTAATCCTTCATAACGACTTAACATAAAGACGGCTTTCTGTTTCGGAGAGAGCTGATCAACCGCCTCACGGATGATACGTCCACGTTCCTGATCTTCCACTTGCTGGACAGGATCGCTGTGAAGATCGGTAGCAACAAGATTCGCTTCAGGGATTTCCATGTCCTCCAAGGCATAGACAGGATGCCGCACTTTCGTGCGGTGATAGTCAATAGCGAGATTGGACGCGATCTTGTAGAGCCATGTTGAAAACTTGGCTTTCGGTTGCCAATTGTCAAGGGCGCGGTACGCCTTAAAAAAGACTTCGATGGTGATATCCTCAGCATCCTCATAATTTCTGACAGAGCGCAGAAGGTACGAGAAAATCTTGGATTTGTAGCGCTTCATCAACTCATCAAAAGCATTTTGGCGACCGGATTGAAACTGGGCAACTAACATTTCATCGTCAATCAATTTGTCCATAATTCCCGACTTATGATTAGCAGTTGGAAATTTTGTTCTACCTGCAGCAGGGGGTGGACGATAGTAGGCTATGGTGAATGATAAAAATGAATTTACACTTTATGAATAGAAGCAAAACCCGCCACCCCGCTGGCGAGGCTTCCTCACCTCGCCTATTGATAATGTATAGATAACTTTAAAATCTACGATAAATGCTTATTTAAACGGAGACCGTTTAAATAAGTTTACAAAAATTGTAATCAATTGTCAACAATCTTCAAAAAGAAAAAAAATATTGACTCCTTTTGTAGATTTTGCGATAATGTCTATAGCTTTTAGTCAAAGCGCGTAAGCGCAACCAACGGGCGCGCTGAGTCTACGGAATAGCATAGCAAATCCCGAACCCAGCTGACCGAACCGCAAGGAAAAATTAAAAAATGGCACAGACACATACCCATCCCGAACACAAGTCTCCTTTGTTTATTCCGGCTTCGGCGACAGCGGAGCAGATGGCAAATGCAGCAGGCAACTTTTTGGATACATTAACGCCCGCACTACGTGAAAAGGCAGCACTTCCATTTGACGGAAATGAACGGCTCCGGTGGCACTACATTCCAATCGAAATGTGGGAACGGGAAGGCATTTCTCTCAATGAACTGAACACAAAGCAGCAGGAAGCGGCGTTCGCTCTCATGGAAAGCGGATTGAGTGCAAAGGGTTATCAAAAAGCCCGTGCAATTATTAATTTGGAGACAACACTCGGCGAAATTGAACAAGCCGCTGGGGAAGCACGATTGGTCCGCGACCCTGGACTCTATTTTTTCACCGTTTTCGGTGATCCGACCAGTAATGGCGCCTGGGGATGGCGTGCTGAAGGACATCACGTCTCGCTTAACTTTACCGTCGTTAATCGTGAGCTGATTTCACCAAATCCATTTTTCTTCGGATCGAATCCGGCAGAGGTCCCCCAAGGTAAGAAAAAGGGATTAAGAGTCCTTTCCGCCGAGGAAGATGTTGCGCGCCAGCTCCTTACGAGCCTGAATGATACACAGAAACGTCAGACAATCATCAATGCGGATGCCCCTTCCGATATTTTAACCCGCGATGTCCCGAAGGTTGAATTTGAGGCTGTTGAAGGGTTAGCCGCGGAATCTATGGAAACATCCCAGCGTGAACTCCTGATGACTCTCGTTCATGAATACATTGATCGACTGCCTGATGAGGTTGCCCAAATAGAACTCCGAAAACTACGCGAAGGGAACGTTAGCGATATCCATTTCGCTTGGGCGGGAAGTGGCACGCCGAAGACACCGCACTACTATAGATTACACGGTCCATTTTTCTTTGTAGAGTATGACAATACGCAGAACAATGCGAACCACATCCATTCTGTGTGGCGGCACATCGCGGACGATTTCGGTGTGGACCTACTTCGGTTACACTACCACAAATCCAACCATCACGATCATTAGACTTATCAAGCAGATAAAAAAGCCGCCAAGGTTGGCGGCTTTTCTTGTTTTTTTACGCAGTCTCTTCATCGGACAGATTTCAGGTTACCCCAGATTGTGGCTAACTTGTTGGCGGGGTCAACGGCAAGCACTTCATCGGTCGCGTGTTCATTTTTTCGCCTTATCACCGATTACCAATCATTTCACGACTTTCATCCGCGCCAAAGCAGAAAATATATCGGTCACTGGAGCCGATATACAGCAAGCCGTTGGCAACCGCGGGTGAGGAATACAGATCTATGTTTCTATTAATTATTCTTGTATCAAATTCCCATTGCACTTTTCCATTATCAGTGGCAAGCGCATAGATGTACCCGTCTTTCGTCGCCGCATAAATAGTATCCATCGTTACAGCGGGTGAGGAGACAACCGGTCCCCCAAGATCCGTTTTCCAGTTGAGTTTTCCATCTGTTGACTGGAGAGAATAGACGTATCCATCGCGCGAGCCAAAAGTGACATAACCGTTCTGAATTGCGATTGCCGTCAGGACAGCATCTTCTGCCTCATGCTCCCATAGGATGTCGCCGGTTTCCGTGTCAAGCGCGACAACCTTACCTGCGGGTATAGGCGCACTCTCCGAAAAATTACCCCTTCCAAGCCCAAAAAAGACTCTATTTTCCTCCGCACTCGGACTCCCCCACACAGAATACGGCATCTGTTTCGACCATACCTCAGCACCTGTTTGCGCATCAACAGCGTAAATCCGATAATCCCCATACCCTGTGCCGAAGTAAACTTTGTCCTTATGCATAACAGGCGACATGTCGGCATGAACCGCCGGATAGTGCCAAATTTGTTCTCCCTCTAAGGCATCAATACAATAGACCCCATCCGCACCCGCTGTGAAGTAGAGTTTCCCCTGATGGATGAATGGCGTTGATTCAACGTGACTCGTTGTTGGGAATGACCAAATCTGTTCACCTGTGCGGGCATCGAGGCATCGGAGATGGCAATCGCTATCGTGGTGATACCCTTCACCGATGTAGACCCTGCCACCGGCAACCGCAGGCGATGAAAATATTGGGGTCGGAGACGTATGCCGCCAGAGAATCTTCTGCGATTCTGTATCAATACAGTAAGTCGCGCCGCCTAACGAAAAGATCGAACCGTGCGCAGAACCGATATAGAGGCGGTTCCCAACAACCGCTGGAGACGAGGAGAAATCAACCGCCATCGGCTCTTCATCTTTGAAAACCCATGCAGGTGTTCCGGTTGTTGGTCCCGCGAGCGTGTCCAGATGTCCAGTTCGACTTTTGCCACCTCGGAAAGTTGACCAGGAGGTGTTTGCCTTTCTGTTTCCTATTCCCGTTCTGCGGACCATCGTTTCAGGGGATGATGTCATTGGACTTACGGTCATCCGAACGAGTGTATAGGATCCCCAACCGAATCCAACGAGGAAAATGACGCTTAGGATAGAGGCGGTAACTTTATGGGCAGTCACAAAGTCCCGGAACCTATAGAAAAGCATTTTGGTTGTATCCCGGGCGAACACGAGTCCAGTAATAAGGGCAACCCCGACAAAAGCAAGGATCTGCGGGACGATGCTTAGCAGTGCCGTGAGCGGTCCCAGCAGCTGCGGAATGACCGCGTGTGCAGGTTTTGCAGAAACAAAGAGCAGAAAGAATAGACTCAGGAGAGCAATTATCGGTCTTCGGTTATGAGGTAAAGTCTGAACTATGATTTTAGGATTCACCATGCTTATCGGAGATTTCATCATGGTAATCAGGTAAACCACAATAATCCTGGTCAGTTTCTTCATTTGATTTTCCTCTGCTATTCGGATTCTTCCAAAAATCGGACAGCGAAATGGACCAAATTCTCAAGCATTCGACGGTTCTTAGAGACTTGCGAGCGGCTCTGGTTACGGAGGTTAGTGACGATATACATCCCTTTACCGTGTTTCAACTTAGCAACGACGATCTCTTTGCCAGCATTGGTTGTCGCGAGGATTTCATACTTTTCATTCCACCCTCTCCATGAGTCATCAAGGGCAAGTTGCCCTGACCGGATACGGTTGGGTGTCTTAAAGAGTTCACCTGCCCGGGAGGTGGTTTGGAAATCGTTCCGAGATGGACTTTCTACACCCCTGAGTGGTTCCGGTAGCCAACCGCTGCCGCACGGATGCTCCTTATCACTATCCTGCCCAGAGGCGATGACAATACCACCGTTTTTCACGAAATTCTTAATCCGATTCTCTTGTTTCCTGTTAAGCCGGTATCTTCCTTCGGAAAGTGAACGGAACCCGATCCATAGAATGTCTGCTTCTCGGAGGGCCGGTAAATTCCGGTCAGTCGTCGCGTGATAAACAAAACCGAAGTCGGCAACAGCATCAAGTTCGGCAATGGCGCGTTGTTCTGAGTCATATCTATCCGTTTTGAGGAGCAGGAGTTCAAGCGCGTCTCCGCTGAGTAAATTACGCAATTCTTCTTGGAAATCAGGTGTTGAATCTCGCCTTGAGACCTTGTCTCTGTTGAGGTATTTCTCAAAGTGTGTAAAGAGCCACCAGCCCCACTCCGTGCGTTCCTTGTTCTTCGCCGTGACCTGAGTTTGGAACCATCTCCCCCTTGTATGTGCGAGACTATCAATGCGTCCGCCTGCTTTCAGATAGAAGACAATAACGGGTTCCCCTGCTTTCAGAAAATGGATAATCTCGTCCCTGTGATCCGCTTCCCCTTTGTAGACATCGAACCGAATCCGAATTTCCTTGAATTCACTCGTGCCTTTCAGGTTTTCTTCAACCTTAACCTTCGCTGTTCGTCGCTTGACGTTAACCTCGGAGACGGTTCCGAAGACGACATTGGTGCTTTCCGCAACGATTTGTCTGATGGTATACCGTTTTGCAATGTAGCCTTCCACTGGTGCCTGTGTCAACATGAGGATACTTGCAACAAGCAAGCTGGAGAGGCAACCAAATTTCCAGACTCTAAATGTAGAACAGGGTGTTATCATTGCGCTTTTCTCCTATGTTTTTCTGGGATACGCTTGTGGTGTTGTGAGCGCATTCCAAAGGAAATCGAGGTTACAAACCCGACCCACGAAAGTTCATTCAATTTTGACAGCGGTTCCGGTCGCCGTCACCATGAGCATGCCGTTACTGGCACCAAGGACCTGATAGTCGATATCAATACCGACAACAGCGTCCGCCCCTTTGCGCTGTGCCTCTTCTTCAAGTTCTTGGATCGCTGTTTCACGCGCTTCCGCAAATTTGCTTTCATAAGTCCCTGAACGTCCACCGACAAAGTCTGTGATACTTGCCATAAAGTCGCTAATAACATTCGCTCCCATGATAGTTTCACCTGTGACAAGTCCAAGATATTGTCGAATCCGTCTGCCTTCAACTGTGTTTGTCGTTGTCGTAATCATTATTGCGATTTTCCTCTCGCTGCGATGTCCCACACAGATTCAACAATCCCGTTACGGATGCCGTAATATCTGTCGTGGAGATTTACTGTCGTACAACAGTGCGTTGGTAAAATTTCAATTTTATCCCCAGGTGTGAGGGGAACATCAGCATCGGATACCTGTCCAACAAATTTTAAAGTTCCGTGCTCCTCAGAGAGTCCTGTCATCTCTACACCTGTTATACCGATCGGCTGTGGAATCCCGAACTCTTTTGCGAGCACCTTCAAACCTGTATCCACGATGACTCGATCTGGTACTGGACGACTCACAACGGTCGCCAAAACTGACAGCGAACAGTCGAACTGCTCTCCAACACCTTCTACATTTCGGTAGGTAGAATCCATGAAGATGTAGGAACCCGCCTGCACCTCTGTCATTTCTGGGATACCTCCGGTAATGTTAAAGGTGCCTGTGCCACCGCCACTCATAATTGAAACTTCTACACCGTGTTTTTCGAGGTAGTGTTTCGCGTCAATCAGGTGTTGCATCGCTTCCCGGACGTTTGCCTCCCGTTCCTTCAGGTCCGGCTTTGCGACGGTATGTCCCTCGTAGCCCATCAATCCCTCAAACTTCAGGTTAGGACTTTGGCGTATCTGCTTTGCGAGCTCTAATGCAGGTTTGCCGGATTCAACGCCACATCGGTTCATACCGACGTTCACTTCTACTAACATCCTGACGGTTACGCCTTTGGCAGCTGCTGCCTCGGAGATGTCTCGCACGTTCTGAGGATTGTCGACTGCGACCATGATCTCCGAGTGTCTCGCGAGGTTAATGAGACGGGCAATTTTATGTGAACCGACGACTTGGTTAGCAATCAACACATCTCGGACCCCCGCGTGGATCACGGCTTCCGCCTCACCCAGTTTCGCACATGTAACGCCGATGGCACCTGCGGCAATCTGTTTATGTGAAATGATAGGCGTTTTATGCGTTTTAACGTGGGGTCTCAACATGGCGTTGACTGTCGTGAAGTAATCCGCCATTGTCTGTATGTTGGCTTCCATTTTATCCAAATCAATCAGCAACGCGGGTGTGTCTAATTCCGTTTTCTGCATGCCGATGAAAGGTTCAGAGGTGGTGTTCATTATCCATTCTCCTAAAGTTGCTTAACGGGGTTTGACAGCGTGCCGAACCCATCAATTGCTATCTCGACGGTATCCTCTGGGGCAAGCGGCAGATCGTTCGGGACGATGATACCCGTGCCTGTCGAAACGACGGTTCCAAACGGAATCGGGTTATCCCGCATCAGGAATTCGGTGAGTTCTTCAAACTTCCAATTGATTTGAGATGTGTTGACCTCACCTTGATAGATAGCGTCTCCATCCCGAAGAACGGTACACCGCATCTCAAGATTATAGGGATCGTCTACTTCGGAGGGTGTGACGAACATCGGACCGAGGGCACAGCACCCATAGAACACTTTGGATTGTGGGAGATAGAGTGGATTATCGCGCTCAATGTCCCATGCGGATACGTCGTTACAGAGTGTGTAACCGATGATTTCACCGTTGTTGCCAAGAACATAAGCGAGTTCTGGTTCGGTCGCTGTCAATGCGGAATCGCTCCGGATACCGATAAAGCCGTTAGGTCCAACGCATCGCGAGGGAGTCGCTTTGAAGAATATCTCCGGACGGTCAGCGAAATAGACGCGACTGTAGATGTCCTGTTCGCTATCGTCATCACGCATGTCCGCACTCCGTTTGTAGGTTACCCCGCATCCCCAAACTTCAGGGGAATCAATTGGGGATAGGAGATGTGGAACATTTTCGTCAGGAGCGACATCTAATTTGTTGAGCGTGAGTCCTTCCGGTTCGGTCGGTTCGTTGCCTGATTCCGGCAGTGAACGGAGTTGCATCGGTGCGGGAGTCGCCACTTTTTCTTGGATGTCGGCAAGTATTACACCCAGGCTTATCTGTTCCCTGTCAGCGAGTTCCAACACCTCTAAGACGCCGGGTGATTCTTCGCTGGTTACATCGATCACTTCTTCATCGCGGGTGACAATGCCAACCCGCTTGCCTAAATTGGGTAGATGAAATTGAATAAGTTTCATTTATTTTAATTTTACCTTGCGGTTCGGTAACCCGCGGTGGAACAGCAGATTACTGAAAATGGCGACATCCCCCCCGATGGAGTTCCGAGCGAAAAATGGTTGGGGTTTCGTCGGGATAGTCTTCGTAGAGCCGAATGAGGTGGGTTTCAAAATCGGCATCGGGGTGGGTGTCTGTCAGCTTTCCTTCCGCATACCGACGTGTTGCCAATTCAGCGACCAACACTTCGCATTCGTGTTTGACAGCCTCAAGCGTTACCGGTTCTAAAACCCCGCGCAGGATGGCAAACCCATTCTCATTGAAGTTCCTGATAACTGCTTCCATTTTCAGGTTTCCCTCTCTGCGTGGCATTTCTCGTGCTAAGTGAACATCTCTGTTTCTCGTCTAATTTCCACTGGGAACCAAACCGGCTTTCACAAGCGACGAGACGACGGCGTGCGCGGATTCTTCAAGTGAGAGCTCCGCTGTATTGACTGTGACTTCTGGATCGACGGGCGGTTCGTAAGGGGCACTGATACCGGTAAACTCTTTAATCTCACCAGCGCGCGCTTTTTTGTATAAGCCTTTTGTATCGCGTTCTTCACAGACCTCAAGTGGACACTCCACGAAAACTTCAACGAATCTACCTTCAGCAATTAGTTCTCTCGCCTGGTCCCTATCGGCGCGATAGGGCGAGATGAAGGCTGTCATAACAATGGTGCCGGCATCTACAAAAAGTTTCGCAACTTCACCGATGCGCCGGATGTTTTCCTCTCGATCTTCGGGTGAGAAACCCAAGTTCTTGTTCAATCCGTGGCGGACGTTATCGCCATCCAAGACGTAGGTGTGATGCTGTTGTTGATGTAATACCTGTTCAACTGCGTTTGCTAACGTCGACTTGCCTGAACCGGAGAGACCTGTAAACCAAATCACACAACCTTTCTGATTCAGTAATTTTTCTCTATCTGCTGCCGTGACAATCGCATCGTGCCACGTAATATTGGTTGCTTTCTGTTGAGCCAATCGATTATCCTCACATATCTTAGAATTCATAAAATTGAGACGTTCCAAATATGCCTCTATCGTCAGATACAATCATCCTATTATTATACGCGCAGAAACGAATAATGTCAACCTAATTCATGGGGTCATTCAATTTCTCGGTAATATAGATGGTTTGATTTACGGGACTCTCGGCATCTGAGAAATCCAGCGTCTGAGTATGTCCGCTTCGCCATTTGACTTCGATGGATTGAAGTGTCTTTTGCGCACCGATGCCGAAGAGTAGCGTTTGCTCACTACCAGAGGCGTAACTTCCACCACACGTTACCTCCCTGAACAGTGTCATTTCGTCTGTATGTATCCATACCTTCGCGCCGATTCCATCGCGATTCCCTTGCGTGCCGACGAGTCGAATTTTCACCCAGTCGTCTACTTGGGAATCGTTTCGTAGCAAAATTGGGGGTTCACCACAACAGGTGACGAGGATATCCGTCGCGCCATCGTTGTTATAATCACCAACGGCGACCCCGCGTGCGACAATGGAACGTTTGAAGAACCGACCCGCCGTCTCAGATAAATCTCTGAATTGTCCTGTTCCTGTGTTCCCAAAAATCTGGCAGTGTTGCCCGTAGGAGAGCGATGGCGTAATCTGTGATACGTTGTCCCACACGTGTCCATTTGCGACGAACAATTCGAGTGTCCCGTCGTTATCTGCGTCAAGGAACTGGGTGCCGAAGCCGAGTTTTGAGAAACTCGGATCAGCGAGTCCTACTTCAAAGGTGGTCATCGTATAAAAGCCGTCATTATCGTTGCGAAAAAGGCTATTGATTTCCAGAGAGAAATTCGTAACGAAGAGATCCTGAATGCCGTCGTTATCGTAATCCCCCGAAGCGATCCCCATACTCGCCGTTGCACGCCCTTCTGAATTATAGGCAACCCCTGCAGCGATAGCGACATCCGTGAACGTGCCATCCTTGTTGTTCTGGTAAAGGAAATCGGGAACGGCATCGTTCGCAACGAAAATGTCAGGATACCCGTCGTTGTTATAGTCAGTAAAGAGCACTCCCAACCCTTTACCGGTGTTGTGAACTCCTGCCCGAGTTGTAACGTCTGTGAAGGTGCCATCGCCGTTGTTACGATAGAGTGTATCACGCGCACCCGGGTATTCATGCGGACCACAATAGATATGAACGCCCTGTAGAAAGCACGCATGAGCGGTCTCTAATTGATAATCTAAATAGTTTGCTACATAGAGATCAAGGTGTCCGTCGAGGTCAAAATCCCCGAAAGACGCGCTCACACTCCAATTGCCATCTCCAACACCGGCGTGTGACGTAACGTCTGTGAAAGTGCCGTCGCCGTTGTTACGATAGAGTTGATTTCTGCCGAAGTTCGTGAGATAAAGGTCGGCATCCCCGTCATTGTCGTAGTCTGCGGCGAGACATCCCATGCCGTAACCGTAGTTGTGTTGAAGTCCCGCTTCTGCAGTGACGTCAACGAATGTCCCATCACCTGTATTGCGATAGAGGACGTTTGCGTGGTTAGGATGCCTGTAGGGTTGGGACGTTCCGCTGAGTGTGCCACTGTTGACGAGATAGATGTCGAGATGTCCATCGTTATTGTAGTCAAGAAAGAGTCCGCCAGATCCCATTGTTTCCGGTAGATATTTCTCTTTAGATGCGCCGTTGGTGTGTTTGAAATGGATACCTGCTTGCTGCGTCTGGTCTGTGAAGTGGAGTCTCGTTTCAGCAGTGGACGGTATCACAGCACAGCAGATAAGTATCAGAGAGGTAAGTAGGAGGGTTTCTACTTTCACATTGAGCGAGTCGCGTTGTTGGTAGCGATTAAAAAAATAAAAGCACCCAGCGGGTGGGTGCTTTTAAGTGTTTGTTTACCTTAGAATCCGCCTTTGAGCGCACCCCAAGTTGTCGTAAGTTTGTTTTGCGCTTCAACAGCAGTCTGCGGATCGGTTTCATTCGGATTGAATTCGACATCCGTTGTCGCGAAAAATTTATCAACGTATGTCCCGTCTTCGCGATGCGCGAGGTGAAATGTGTGATCACCATCATCCAGTTCCACGGGAACAGGATCGTCACCGTGCTGGACGAGTTCAGTTCCTTCAAAAGGACCGTCGCGCGTGTTCAACCGAAACCAGACCCAATCGGTTGTATAGTTAACTCGAAGTGATTCTACTTCAAAGAAATCCCAGATGTTCATGGTAGCGTTATTCGCAGATTCGACATCACCATCAGCGGCATCGAATGCCCAGAAACAGGAGTTATCGGCAACTGAAGGGGCAATCACACGCCCCCAGAAATGCCAATCGTCTGCTTCAACTGTGAATTCGTATTTTACCCAGTCACCACCATCGTTTCCAGTCCCATTGTGTGAACCGATGTAAGCACCCCCGGATGCTTCTGTGACGGTGTAATCGTCTACACCTTCAGCAGCGTTCCCAGGGTTATCGGTCGGGACATCAAAGACTTCAAATTTTGTGCCGTTTGAATCGTTAAAGTCCTCGGCTTCCCAGCTGATATATTTCTGTGCGAATGCTGGTGAGACAATGAGACTCAGCATCGCCAATAAAATGATAGTTCGCATTAACAACAAACCTCCTTAGAAGAGTGGATTAAAGTTATTATAGCACATTCAAAAAAAACGTGCTACTTTTTTTCCGTTAAAATCTGAAAGAAAATATGTAGTCCCTCTACATCAATGCGTCTTCGACTTCTTCGGGGAGTTCGACGGTCCCGGGGTCAACATCAATCGGATACTCAGTGCCGTAAGCTTCAACGAGATCATCAAAAGTGACGTTATCTATACGATCGAGATCATCACCCGGATACACAAGCCATACACCGTAACAACTGTCACAACTGACCATATCTACACCGTCTTTTTCAATTGGAAACTGCGTCAACGGATTATTACAATCAGGACAAGGTAGCATATACGTTTCTCCTCGGAGGCGTCTCGATCACAAAATCGAGTGCTAAGGGTTAATCGGCAGCGGGCGCAAAGGTATCAGGATTTTCCGCTGCGACATCGTAATCGTCAATCAATTCTGTAATGACGGGATTATCCCCGCAAAGTGGGCAATTCTCATCTCGGCTGATTTTCATTTCGCGATAGGTCATGCTGAGTGCGTCGTATAGGATGAGCCGACCGATAAGAGGTTCACCGATACCGATAATGTATTTAATCGCTTCGGTTGCCATCATAACACCAATTACGCCTGGGAGCACGCCCAGGACACCGGCTTCGCTTCAGCTGGGCACCATACCCGGCGGGGGCGGGGTCGGATACATGCATCGGTAGCACGGTCCCTCGTGCGGTTTAAAGAGGGTCACCTGTCCCTCAAATTGGAAAATACTGCCGTGAACAACCGGTTTGTTCATCAACACAGCAGCATCGTTAACGAGATAACGGGTCGCGAAGTTATCGCATCCGTCAACAATCAGGTCGTATTCCGAGAAGATTTCTTCGACGTTATCCGCAGTCAAGCGGAGATTATACGGTGTGATGTCGATATCAGGGTTCAGTGACTTGATTGTCGTGGTTGCGGATTGAACCTTCGGTGTGCCGACCGATTCTGTGCGGTGAAGGATCTGACGTTGGAGGTTGCTGAGTTCCACAACATCGGAATCGATAATACCGAGATGTCCAACACCGGCGGCACCGAGATACACGCCAGCGGGTGAACCTAATCCGCCTGCTCCAACCATTAAGACTTTAGCATCGAGGAGTTTCGCTTGCCCCTGTTCCCCAACTTCAGTGAGCATAAAGTGGCGACTGTAGCGATCAAGTTGCTCATGGGTCATCGGTTTATCTTGTGCAGTTGGGTAACCCGCCGCCATCCAATCGCGATATCCACCCGCAAGAGAGATGGTATCGGTGTAACCCATTTCGCGTAAGGATTTGGCAGCGAGGAGCGAACGGAGTCCTGCTGCACAATAGACGATAACCTTTTGGTTTCGATCGGGAATGTAGTTTTCAACTGAGAATTCCAGCATACCTCGTGTGACGTGCACGGCGTTCGGAATATAGCCCGCGCGATATTCGTCCTCGTCACGGACATCAAGTAGCACGAAATCGCTGTCTTTGTCCTGTTCACTTTTTACTTCGTCGACGGTTAACTCCGGGATTTCCGTTTTCGCTTCCTCAACGATTTGCCTATAAGATTTCATGAAATTTTTCTCCTGCGGAAAAGGAATATGAAGATCCGGGTTCATATTCTGGTTCCGTAAATTTTTGTCGCTTGCCCTTTAGCACAATTATATCATAACAGCGCGATATTGTCAATCTTTTATTTTTCGGATCTCTTCCGACTCACCCTTAATAACTCACAACGAAAAAATTGACAAACGGACAACAGACATGCTAAAATAAATGTGGATGTCCGAAGTTCATCAATTATTGATATGCCTTATCCCTAAAACTTGAACACACCATTACCGAATAAGGAGTCATCATGTTCAACGCGAATCCTTTCCACCAGCCAGGGCAATGGTACCGAGGAAACACACATAGTCACAGCACAGAGTCCGATGGGCAGCTCCCCATGTCGGACCGGTTCGGTGCATATCGTGAAGCAGGTTATGATTTTCTAGTGTTGACAGACCATCGTAAAGTCAACGATGTGAGCGCTTACAGCACTTCAGATTTTTTGGCAATCTCAGGCAGCGAAGTGCATCCGTCGAATCCGTATGGTGGCTCGACGTATCATTTTGTCGCCATTAATATTCATGAGACCCTGAATTGTGCAAAGATGCACCCGAACGCGGTGCTCGATGAAATTAAAGCGCAGGGCGGCGAAGCCGTTTTGTGTCATCCCTATTGGTCGGGACATACGATTACAGATTATCTACCCTTGCAGGGTTATTTCGCGATTGAAGTCTACAACGACACCTGTATGGGCATCGGCAAAGGCTTTTCGGAGCAGGCATGGGATGATCTGCTGGATAGAGGGGGTCCCGTGCTTGGAATCGCCTCGGACGACGCACACGGCACCGAACACGACTGCTTCCACGGCTGGATTATGGTGAAGGCACAAGAATTGACGATTGAGAGTATCATGGAAGCACTCCGGACAGGCGCGTTCTATTCTACACTCGGACCCGAAATTGTGGATATGACGCTGGAGGGTAACGAAGTAACGGTTAAATGTTCAGAGGCGCAATCAATTGTCTTCAAATCCGAGTGCAGTCGCGGTCGTCGCATTCTACCACCAGCGGGTGAACTGTTGACCGAGGCAACGTATAGCATTCCGAAAGGCGTGAAATACGTCCGGGTTGAAGTCACAGACGCAACAGGTAAGAAAGCTTGGTCAAACCCGTTCTTCTTCTAAGACAAGACATCCTGATGTTTTCATGGGTGCTGTGATGCAAAACATTCTGGTGTGCCAGACAGGTGGCTGGATCGGTGATATGGTGCTGCTAACCCCGGCGTTGCGCACCCTGAAGCAGACGTTCCGTGAATCCTGTTTGGCGCTGCTATTGCGTCCACGCGTCGCAGATTTAATGGAATCGCACCCTTATGTTGATGCCTGCATCGTTGATGAAAAAACGGAAGGACGCGTCCGATCCGTCACGAGATTCCTCCGTCAGGTCCGAAATATATCTTTTGATCTTGCTGTGGTGTTGCATCCGACCTCATTCCGAAACGCTTTGCTCCCCTTTCTCGCGCGAATTCCAATTCGCGTTGGAACGAACATCAACGGACGTGGGATGCTGCTAACGGAGTCTTGTCGAGATGATACAAGCCTCCATGAGGTCCATCGGTATCTACGGGTGCTGCAGCTGCTCGATATTGATACGCCATCGGACGATTTGGAATTCTGGCATACAGATGCGGACCGACAGGTCATTGAAAATCTCTTGCGTGCTGAAGGTGTTTCACGGGATGATCGGCTCATCGCTGTTAATTTAGGCACAACGTGGACGACGAAACGCTGGGAGGTCGTAAATTTCATCGAGGTTATCCAGCAAATTACACGCCTCCTTCCAGAAGCCAAAGTCGTCCTAACAGGTTCACACGCTGAACAGAGACTGATAGAAGCGTTACCTGCCTCGTTACCGATAATTAATCTCGTCGGAAGGACATCGATTCTGCAGCTCGGTGCGCTGTTAGAGAGGTGCGATGTGTGTTTAACCTGTGATAG
Source organism: Candidatus Poribacteria bacterium (assembly GCA_009839745.1). Taxonomy (NCBI): domain Bacteria; phylum Candidatus Poribacteria; species Candidatus Poribacteria bacterium. The sequence goes on along the minus strand of VXPE01000075.1, from coordinate 73,795 downwards.
CGGTCCTATGCACATCGCCGCGGCTGTCGGCACGCCGACGGTATCCCTCTTCGGTCCGACAGATCCAGTGCGACACCGTCCTTATGGCGTTGGACATACGGTCATTGAGAAGTCAGTCTCGTGTCGTCCGTGCTACAAACGGACGTGTCATCGACAAGATACACCACATCTCTGTATGCAAAAAATCGGAACAGATGAAGTCGTAAAAGCGGTTGAAACAAGATTACATCAAAAGGATTGTGTTATCCAAACATGATAAAAAAGGAGACTGAATGAAGGACATCCGCGCATTGGTATTCGATTTCGGCGGAACTTTAGATGGAAATGGTGTCCACTGGTTGGAGCGGGCATATCAGTTTATCCACGACCGGCATCCTGAGATTACACGTGAAGCGTTTGACGAGGCGGATAGAGCCTCAATCACAGAATTCGCATTCGGTGATTCCTCCATTGAGTGGTCTTACCAAGACGCTGTGAGCACCGCGGCAGCGCGTTTGCAAAAACAGGATTCTTCTGTTAAGTGGTCTTACCAAGACGGTTCCATGCTACCGATCGGTGCGGTCGCCTCTGAGTATGCGGCGCGCTGTAATTTGCAAGAGACGACTGAGGCGATTGCAGTGGGGATTTACCAACGACTTGGGTTAAGCGAGAAAATGAAAGATGAATATGTTGAATGGTTTTGCGCCGGAGCCGCTAAAAGTCTCGCGGAGAATCGGAAATGGCTTGAAACGCTTCACGGCACCTATCAACTCGCTGTGATTAGTAATAACTTCGGGAACACGCGCGGGTGGTGTGATGATTATGGACTATCGCCCCTGCTGGATGTGATTATAGATTCAACGGTTTTGGGGATAGCGAAGCCGGACGCTCGTATATTTGAGGCGGCTCTGTCGGAATTGAGCGTTGCCCCGAATCAAGCGATCTACGTTGGGGATAGTTATTCTGCAGATATGGTTGGCGGTAAGAACGCAGGCTTATGGACAGCGTGGCTTGTTGGGGATCAGCTGAAACCGTGTCCAGACACCTCTATGGTAGATGTTTGGCTCTCTCATCTGCACGAATTGACCGGTTTTCTGGAGGAACAATAAAAGTTTTTGAGAGGAATGGGCAGACATTTCGTTCTGCCCATTAGATTGCGGTATTGAGATGCCCGACGTTGCTACATTTCTCGATGCAGACCGATGACTTTACCGAGTATCATTACGTCTTTGACATCAAAAAAGTTCGGTTCAATCGCTGGATTTTCCGGTTGCAACCGGACTTGATCGCCATCAATAAAGAAGCGTTTCACGGTTGCTTCGTCCTCAACCAGCGCGACGACAATATCACCTGGGTCTGCGTTTGACTGTTTTCTAACAATAACAAAATCACCATTCAGAATTCCGACGCCGATCATGCTCGAGCCCATGATGCGGAGTGCGAAGCACTCATAATCGTTAAGCATGCGTGTCGGCATTGGAAGCGTTCCTTCAATATTCTGCGATGCGAGGAGGGGCTCGCCGGCTGCCACACGTCCAAAGACGGGGATCTCTATAACATCTCGCGATACTTCCGCCAACGCCAGATTTGCGTTTTGTCCTTCCAGCCATCTGCTGGTTGCGAGTTTCGGATCCGCCTCTTTTAAGATGGAAATTGCGCGAGGTTTACCATCTTCCCGGTTAATATACTTTTTCTTCTCAAGGGCATTGAGATGGTCATGTGCCGCCTTTTCGGAAAAACCGAAGTGGCGCCCTATCTCGCGAATCGTTGGTGGGTAGCCTTCCTTAATACGCGACTGAATATAGTTGAAAATTTCGCGCTGTCTACCTGTCAAGGTCTTTGCCATGAGTAGTCTCCCGTAGTAAGCATTAGTTTATATTTATATATTATCCTATATTCAGTTTTAAAATGCAAGAAAAAAATTAATTTTTTATTTTTCGTTTGAAATTAGCGGATCATTAGAGAATTGAAACCGAATAGCGTTGTTAACGTCTTAATTGAAGAATTAAAGGAAGAATTTGGAAAATGCACAGTCTAAATTGTTTTGCACGTTTTTTTGCTAAGCAGAGCCTTGTTGTTTTGATAATTGTCTCAGTTATCAGTGCTATAGAGGTAGGGTTCACGAAAGAAAAAACAAAGAAGGTTGAACTTGACACCCGCGTTAAGGATTTTACGCTCAAGGATGCCGATGGCACCTCTCATGAACTGTATGCACTCAGTGAAGAGAAACCCGCTACAGTCGTTCTGTTCCTCGCTACACAATGTCCGATCGCAACCGACTATGCGGAACGAATCGTTGCATTAGTCAAGGCTTACGATGAGAAGGGCGTGCAATTTGTCGGAATAAATTCAAATAAACAGGAGAAGGTCAAAGAGATTCGGGAATACAATGAGGCGCACGGTTTTGAATTTCCTGTGCTAAAGGACCCGGAGAACAAAATTGCCGATTATTTCGGAGCGAGAAGAACACCAGAAGTCTTTCTTCTTGACGCGGAACGTGTCCTGCGTTACGCAGGCGCGTTTGATAACAGTCCAAAGGCACCAACGAAACACTATCTCCGAGACGCTTTGGATTTAGTAATCACCGGGAAGGATATTCCAAAATCATCTAAGAAGACAAGAGCTGTTGGATGTACGATTAAGCGAGTTCGGAAAACGGATGTAGATAGGACACCCTAAATTCCACCATAGCCCTTGAATCTCTTCGTTGCGCCTCACAGAGGGGACAAATAGATAAATGCTTCGATTTTTTTATCATCTTTTTCAGGCAGTGCTAATGCTATTTTGGCTTGTAGGTATATGCGTGTTTCTGGCAATGTTTGCTGCCATCGGGTTTGCAGGTGGCATGTTGCTGGCGTGTTGGGAAGATGTCCGCGATATTGATCTCTATCGCCTTGAATACGATGCCGATATCCAGACATGGCGGCAGCATCTCGAGGTCTACTCTTCGGTCTGTGAAGTCCAAGAAACAGATAAGATCGCGTTTCTGATCGATAAATTGGAACGTTTGGAGTACAAGAAGGTCGCGGAACTCATTCCGAAGCTGAGTGGGCCGGGAGAGTATGCGATCGCAACGGACGGAACCGTTCGCATCCATCTGCGGGATTTTGAGTACCCGAATCTTGACGTGAAGGCGGGATACCTTCGGATTTCAGTGACGGATGGAAAAATTGCTGCCATCCGGAACGCGGATAATTCTGTGCGCCATAATTTCTATCTGGAACCGGAGAAAATCGGTGAGTTTGCTGACGATGAGGGGTCCACACGTCGTCTGATTCCGCTCCTGCAAATGCCAGACAAACTCACAGGCGCGTTCACTGCTATTGAAGATCGACGATTTTCTGAACATTGGGGCATCGATCTGATACGTCTCGTTGGGGCATTCAAAAACAACCTGTTGCACGGCAGTCGCTTGGCTGGGACCAGCACGTTGACCCAACAGTTGGCACGAAATATCTATCTTTTCGATCAACGATCCGACAGAAGCGTCATTCGGAAGGCAAGAGAGATACTCCTCGCTGTGAAAATTGAGAAGGCTTTCTCTAAAGACGAGATTTTTGAACGCTACCTGAACCACGTTGATTTAGGGAGATCAAGGTATGGCGGAAAAACATATCACGGGGTGCAGCAAGCGGCACTCGGATATTTCGGGAAGGAGGTCTCGGAGCTTAACTATCACGAGTGTGCATTGCTCGCCGCACTTCCGAAAGGTCCCTACGCGTTTTCCCCCTTTTCCAACCCAGAAAGAGCCTTGCATCGGCGGAATATCGTACTCGACCAGATGTTTGAACAGGGGTATATCCCGGCTGTATCCGAATGGCGTGCAAGCCGAGACGCCCCACTCCTCCCGCAAAATCTGCCCAGAAAAGGGACAAGAACGGCACTGAAAGAGGCTGGACACTTCCTTGACTACGTTCATGAAGCACTCGGTCGGCTGCCTGAACTCAAAGATAATTTGTATAGTGGTGGATTGAAGGTTTACACCACGATAGATATGTCCATGCAAACCGTTGCGGAGAGAGAGATCGAAAAGCACCTCCGTGTGATGGATAAAACTTATGGGGGTCCACGTCTCCCCGATTACGATACCAATAAGCGGAGTCCACGCCTCGATCCGATTGATGATTACTTGCAGGCGGCACTGATCGCTTATGAACCCAAGACGGGACACATTAAGGCGATGGTGGGTGGTCGGAATTACAACATTACAGGAGATAAGATTAATTTCTACAATCGAGCGATTGGCAGTGCCAGACGACAACCCGGTTCCGCATTTAAGCCGATTGTTTTTGCGGCATTGTTAGAAGCCCCTGCAATTGTGACACCTACAACGATTATTATTGATGAGGCATGGGGAATACTTCCGTTCCCTGGACAGCCGATATGGTCTCCGCGCAATTATAGCAAGTGGTTTAAGGGTAAAGTTACCGTGCGCGATGTACTCTCGAGTTCGATTAATGTGCCGACAGCGAAAGCGATGTTGGAGACCCCGATAGCCGAAAACGGTAAATGGGAAGGTTTGAATCGTGTTGTGGATTTGAGCAAAAGAATGGGCATTAAAAGCCCATTGGATCCAGTGCCAGCACTCTCTTTAGGTGCGTCTGGCGTAACAGTCCTTGAACTCACCTCCGCGTACGGTATCTTCGCAAACGGTGGCATTCAGACGGAACCGGTTAATATTCAGTACGTGTTGGACACAGCGGGGAGAATTATTTATACTTCTGATAACTCTCAAAATGAGCCGACCCGTGTTTTAGATGAAAAGGTCGCATATCAGATTACCTCGTTTATGGAGAGTGTAATTCAGGACGGAACAGGTAAACGGGCAATACGGATGGGACTGACGCGACCGGCAGCAGGTAAAACAGGCACTACCAATGACAACGTAGATGCCTGGTTTGTCGGTTACACCGCCGATCTTGTCGTCGGTGTTTGGGTCGGGTTCGATAAGAATCGGTTGAGTCGCCGGAACTACAATCAGGAAGGCGCGAAAGCAGCACTGCCAATCTGGGCACAATTTATGATTGATGCCGCTCGCGGTCCAGAAAAACCGTTCCCGGTTCCGAAAGGTATTGTTTTCCGAGAGGTGAATAAAAAGAGCGGGCTCCTCAGAAAACAAGGTAAATGTCCAGAGGCGGACATTAGCCGAGAACCCTTCATCCAAGGGCAGGAACCGGTCGGACTTTGCACACTCCATTAGATAGCACAAATCTCTCTACACATCTTTGGCGCAGTGTGGTATACTATATAAGACCTAAAATACAATACAAATCACACAAATTTCTTGTAGTTTTGATGTAGACCGCAGCCGTCTCCATATTGCGAGGCGATCAAAAAATTAACAAGGAGCCAGAAGCCACGATGAGAGAGAACTGGGAATTGCTGACCAAAATCGATGATTTAGAAGATGATATCCCCGAACCGGATAACCCGCGATTTGAACTCATCTCAGACTTTTCACCCCAAGGCGACCAACCCGAAGCTATTGATAAACTCACAGAAGGGCTCCACCGTGGAGACAAAGCACAGACACTCCTCGGTGTGACAGGTTCAGGCAAAACCTATACGATGGCGAATGTGATTCAGAACGTCCAATTGCCGACGCTCGTTATCTCACCTAATAAAACACTCGCCGCGCAGCTTTACAACGAATTTCGAACCTTTTTCCCAAACAACGCCGTCCACTATTTCGTCAGCGATTACGAGTACTATCAACCCGAAGCATATATTCCATCCACGGATACTTTTATTGAAAAGGATGTCCGCATTAACGAAGAGATTACACGGATGCGGCTTGCGTCAACAGCGTCCTTGATATCGCGTCGCGATGTTATCGTGGTCGCGAGTGTTTCCTGTCTTTACGGTCTCGGTTCTCCAGATGAATTTGAAAATCAGAGGGTTCAAGTCGCCGTCGGCGATGTCGTGCGGCGCGACGCACTCCTACGCGCATTAGTCGATATTCAGTATGTCCGCAACGATATTGAGTTCTGGCAAGGTGTGTTCCGCGCCCGTGGTGATGTCGTTGAAGTCTTTCCTGCTTACAGTGAGCACGCGTATCGTATTGAGCTTTTCGGGGACGAAATTGATCGCATTAACGAAATTGATACCACGACTGGAGAGGTGTTGGCACAACGGGATTTCCTTGAAATTTATCCTGCCAAGCATTTCATGACCGATGGTGAAATCTTTGATCAGGCGTTAATCAATATTGAACTGGAACTCCAAGACCGGATTCTGACGTTTGAGAAAGAGACGAAATTGCTGGAAGCGCAACGCATTGAGCAGCGCACTCGATTTGACTTGGAGATGTTACGGGAGGTGGGTTACTGCTCCGGTATTGAAAATTACTCACGGCATCTTTCAGGATTGCAACCCGGTGATCCGCCGTATTGCCTGATGCACTACTTTCCGGATGATTTCCTGCTTTTTATTGATGAATCTCACGTAACGATTCCGCAGCTGCGAGGTATGTATCGGGGTGACCGCTCCCGAAAGCAGACGCTTGTTGCGTATGGTTTCCGTCTGCCCTCCGCTTTGGATAACCGTCCGCTCCGGTTCGATGAAGTGGAGGCGCGCGTCAACCAAGTTGTCTTTGTCTCCGCGACACCGGGGTCCTATGAAATGGAAAACAGCGCGCAAGTTGTTGAGCAGATTATCCGACCTACGGGACTCATCGATCCCGAAATTACGATACATCCCGTGAGAGGACAAATAGACCATCTCATCGGCAAGATCCAAGAACGCGTCAGGAGCAAACAACGCGTCCTCGTCACGACGCTGACCAAACGGATGTCAGAGGACTTAACTGAGTATTTGACAGAAGCGGGTATCCGTGCGGACTATATGCATTCCGAAATTGATGTGTTCGACCGTGCCCGCATTCTACGTGAACTTCGCGAAGGCGTTTTTGATGTGCTGGTCGGTATCAACCTACTTCGCGAGGGGCTCGATCTTCCTGAAGTCTCCCTCGTGGCAATCCTTGACGCTGACCGTCCCGGTTTCCTCCGCTCTGTCAGGTCTCTCGTCCAAACTGCTGGACGCGCTGCCCGAAATGTTGACGGTGAAGTCCTCTTATATGGGGATAATATCACCGAAGCCATGGACGAAGCGATCAAGGAAACACGGCGACGCCGCGAGATTCAACTTCAATATAACACGGATAACAATATCACCCCCGCGACGATTGAAAAGGCAATCCAGGAACTGATCGCTGAATCGACTGACGAGTATAAGACGAAAAAATCTGACAAGCCTGCGATCCTCCCAGACAGGATTGAACCACAGGATATTGACGCGATGATTACAGACTTAACGCGACGGATGCGAAAAGCGGCGTTGGACCTTGATTATGAGGAAGCCGCAGCCTTACGCGACCAGATCGCTGAACTGAAAGCGCAATCAACGAAACAATCCGCTTAATAGCCTGTATAGCGTGTCCTATTTCCGAAGAAGATACAGCAATTTAACACTTGTATCTTGAAGTGTAATCTGCTAAAATGCAGTAGTTGATTGTGAATATTAAAACCTGTAATTTTGATCAGTTGAAGGTTAATGATTTTGGCATTTTGTTCACAAAAATATTAATCTTCCTGAGGCACAGAGAAAGGATTTTGCCATGTTTGTTTGTATAGCTTGCGGCTATTTGTGGAAGGAAGCGGATAGCCCACCAGATGAGTGTCCTGCATGCACAGCACCGAAAGAAAAGTACATCCCTTACGATGACAGGGCAGAACGTTGGGTCAAGCGCGCTGTCGCGGCACATGTCATGTACCCAGACGAAGAAGGTGCTGACCTCCGCGCAGAGAACTCGGCACTCTCATCTCACATTAGATTTGCCCTCGTCGGGTTACTCGGTGATCTTGAGAAAGGATAAATAGTTGTCAGCAGTCAGTCATCGGTTATCAGTTAAAGAGGGGACTTGTAACAATTCACTTTGCCTTGGAGAAATCTCAGCAAACGTTCGTTGTGACGGGAATCCTCTTCGCTGATGGCTGACGACTGATAACTAATAACTAATACCATTTCTGATTGAAATTGTAGCATAAACTTCAGTTCGTGCATGCTTGTAGCATAGACTGTTAGTCTGTGCACTCAGGGGCTGCTAATGCAATATAAACTTTTAGAAGTGGTATAATATAGAAAGGAAGCGGCATCGCCCAATATCGGGTGCTCTATAGGATAGAGTGCCGCAAAATGAAGGATGAAACAGATACGTTATCTGCTGGTTCTATGCCTCATTGCCTTGCACGGGATAGCATCAGCACAGGATCTCTCAGACCGGGTGGTAGAGCACATCTTTCCGAACGGTCTGAAGTTGTTAATGATTAAACGCGATACCTCCCCGACCATCGCCCCCTACATCCTCTTTAAAGCCGGTTCAGTCGATGAATCAGATGATACACGCGGTATCGCACACATGCTCGAACACATGTTATTCAAAGGCACTGAAACCATCGGCACAAAAGACTATGAAAAGGAAAAGGTCGTGCTCGCTGAAATCGATCGAATCGGTGATGCCCTTGACATGGAACGTGCAAAAGGCGCCAGAGCGGATGCGGACAAAATAGCCGAATTGGAAGAAGCACTTAAAGCACAACAGGAGCTCGCCAAAGAGTGGATCGTTACCGGCGAATATAGCGAAATTTACACGCAACACGGGAGTACCGGATTCAATGCTGGTACCTCTGTTGACTATACGATTTACACAGTGGAATTGCCGTCTAATAAATTAGAGTTATGGGCAATCCTTGAGTCCGATCGGATTAAGAACGCTGTCTTACGCGAATTTTATGTTGAACGCGAGGCTGTCAAAGAGGAACGGCGGATGCGTGTTGACACCCAACCCGGCGGTAAACTCTATGAACAGTTTATGGCTGCCGCCTTCACTGCACATCCTTACGGGATACCGATTATCGGATGGCCCTCGGATATTGCGATGCTAAATCGACGCAAGGCAGAAGAATTTTTCCGTGTCCATTATGCCCCGAATAACTCTGTCATGGCTATCATTGGGAATATAGACATAGATGAAACCATCGCACTCATCGAAAAGCATTTCGGTGATATCCCCTCGCAACCGCTCCCGCCGGAAGTTACAACCCAAGAACTGCCGCAGGAAGGTGAACGTCGTGTAGATGTCGAATTTGATGCTGAACCGCAACTCATGATTGGGTACCATAAACCGACACTCCCACACTTTGACGACTATGTGTTGGATTTTATCAGTGCGATCCTTTCTGATGGGCGTACCTCTCGATTCTACAAAAACATCGTTGAGACGGGGATCGCCATCTCTACCGATTCATTGAATGGATACCCGGGGGCGCGTTACAACAATCTTTTTGTTATAGATGGCGCGCCGCGGTCTCCACACACAACCGCAGACTTGGAAGAAGCGATTTACACTGAACTCGAAAGGCTTAAGACCGAACCCGTCGCAGAAAAAGAATTTAAACGTATCCTCAAACAGGTAGATGCCAGTTTTATCCGAGGCCTGAGCTCGAACGCTGGAATGGCACGACAACTCACCTTCTATGAAGGGATTGCTGGCAATTGGCGTTATATCCTGGATTGGCGTGAAAACATATATAAAGTTACGCCGGAGGACATCATGAGAGTCGCAAAAACCTATTTCACGAAAAGCAACCGCACCGTCGGCACACTCGTTAAGAAAGCGGCAGCAGCACCCGCCGGTGAAGGGACGGAGGGCAGCGAATAATGAAGAAACGAACCTTTACTGGAATTGTCTTCGCGACACTGGTCACCTGTCTCATTGTGTGGGGTATCCCCTCTACATTTGCCAAACCCCACGAAGAACTGACCTTTGAACCGATCGAGTTTAAACCGCCCGTTCCAGAGAAGCGAACCCTCTCAAACGGGATGACGCTCTACCTCATTGAGGACCATGAGTTACCCTTGTTTAACATCAACGGCTTGATCAAAACAGGTGACATCTACGATCCAGCGGATAGGGTAGGCTTGTCATCCATATTTGCCTCTGTCATGCGAACCGGCGGCACGGTGTCGCGTGAACCGGACGCGCTGAACGAGGAATTGGAATCTATGGCGGCCTCCGTTGAAGTGGGGATGTCGCGTGAATACGGGACAATTAACCTCTCAACGCTCGCCGAAGATATCGAAAAAGGGTTGGAAATTTTTGCCGATGTGCTCAGGAATCCTGCATTTCGCGAAGATAAATTAGAACTCCGTAAGCAGCAGTCGATCGAACGTATCCGCCGACGCAACGATAACCCTATCCAACTGGCGTGGCGTAACTTCTCCGCGCTCCTCTATGGAACCGACCATCCCTTCGGGTGGTATACCGAAATTGAGGGTATAGAAAGCATCACTGTTGACGATCTCAAAGCGTTCCACGCGAAATATTATCATCCCAACAACCTGATGCTCGCGATGACTGGCGATTTTGATACGGAAACTCTGATCGCGCAACTGGAAAAAGTGTTTGAAGGTTGGGAATCCGCAGATATTACTTTCCCTGATGTTCCAACCGTGGATCCCACTCCCGAAGCATCCGTTAATTATATTTTCAAGGATCTCCCGCAGTCGGTGATGTTAATCGGGCATTTCGGCATCAAGCGCACTCCCGATTTCCCTGATTTCTTCGCGCTCCGTGTGATGAACGATATTCTTGGAGAAGGCGGTTTCGCCTCTCGGCTCATGAAGGAAGTGCGTGAGAAACACGGTCTCGCCTATATGGTCGGCAGCATCATGCAAACGAGTTACTATACGAATCCAGGGGAATGGTTCGCCTATTCGCAGACTCGGACGGAAAAGACGGCAGAGGCGATCTCCCTCATCATTGATGTCGTTGAAGGTCTCCGAGATACACCTGTCCCAGAAGATGAGTTACAGCGCACCAAAGATTCACTCATCAATTCGTTTGTCTTTGGGTTTGAGAGCAGTTCGCAAATCGCCTTCCAACAGATGATGCTGGCGTATCGCGGTTATGCCTCCGACTTCCTTGAAACCTATACCGATAATATAGCGAAGGTCACGGCAGCGGATGTGCAGGCAGTCGCACAAAAGTATCTCCATCCCGACGCACTCACGATTGTCACTGTCGGGAATAAAGCCAATTTCGATCGATCGCTTGATGAATTCGGACAGGTCAACGAAATCGAGATAAAGCAACCGGCACCGCCCCCTGCGGAACCGATGCCTGAAGCGAGTGAAGGCGACATGGCGAAAGCCAAAGAGATCGTCGCGGCGGCAGTCGATGCTTATGGTGGACTTGAGAAGCTGCAAACCGTCAAGAATATTGTCGCCGAAGGACGCGCGACCGCCAATTCACCGATGGGACCGATGAACCTGGATGTAAAGGAATACAAGGTCTATCCCGATACAATGCGACAAGATATTAAGATGCCCCAAGGTGAAATGAGTTACGCATTTGATGGGACTTCCGGGTTTGCGCTGACCCCTATGGGTGCCCAACCTCTGCCTCCTGAAATGACTGTTGCTTTGAAAGATGATATGTTCAGGGAACCGATTTGGCTGCTTGCAAATCTTATCCAGGATACCTCTATCCAATACACCGGCACGGAAGAGGTAATGGGAAAACCCACTGCCATTGTACTTGCCAAACAGCCTTCGGGTAAAATGCTCAGCATCTTCATCAGTGAAGAGACACACTATATCGTGAAGATGAGCTTCCGTGAGTCGGAACAGGGCGTTGTCGTCAATAAAGAAACGCTCTTAGGCGATTACCGCGATGTGGATGGTGTCAAAGTCCCACATCATATTCAGCAGAATGTAGAGGGTGAACTCTTCACCGAAACTCGAATAAACAGCGTCATGTTGAACACAGAACTCGACGATTCGCTGTTTCAGGAGCCAAAGTGAAAACGTTAAATTTACGCGTCCGCTACTTTCAAGATAGCACTCCGGCAGATGTGCCGTGCCGTGAAACCGCTTTCATCCGGCGTGAGTTTGATATGCCGTTCCCCGTTGAGGAGACAGCTTTGGTACTCGTCGACTTGTGGAACGTGCATTTCATAGAAAGTTGGATAGAACGCGCGGCACAGGTAACGAAGGAGTGCGTCGTGCCTGTGATAGATGCCGCGCGGGAAGCGGGTTTGACGATTGTGCATGCCCCGTCTCCGTCAGTAGCGGCACAATATCCGCAACTCGAACGGCACAAACCGCCTGAACCGTCTACCCCTTCGGTGTGGCCCCCCTCCGATTTCCGAAGTCGAGAGGGGGACTATACCGTTTATCGCGGTCCTCGGAGTCAACCCCCCAGTATCGACATCCACTGGGACAAACTCGCCTCACAACTTTCTGTTTCGCCTGCGATTGACGTGAAACCGGAAGATTTTGTTATCGCGACGGGCCAGCAGTTGCATGAACTGCTGGAGGAACGGCGGATTTTACATCTGCTCTTTGCGGGTTTCGCAACGAATTGGTGTGTATTGGGCAGGGATTACGGTATCCGCTCTATGGCGCGGTATGGCTATAATATCGTGTTACTCCGCGATGCTACAACTGGTGTGGAGTTCCCTGATACATACGATAATCTGTTCACGACAGAAATCGCCATTCGGGAGGTGGAACAGCAGTACGGCTTCAGCGCATCGAACGCCGATTTCTTTGCGGCAATTGAGAAATTTCCAGCATAGTTATCCTACCAATGAATTCCCATTTTTCACTGTTAGGCGAGGTCTCCGTGCCTCGCCTTTTTGCTTAATGACTACGAGACGAATGCCCTTTTGAACTTTCGAAACATCCGAGTAAAGAGTGCCACAGCCTCCGGGTCCTAAAGTCTTCAGTTTTCGTTTTGGTCGTCACTGTTCCCTCCAAGTGTTAGATCTTCAGACATAGCCTTTCTAAGTTCGACTTTCCTATATTCACTGCGAAATACAAAGAAAAGCATTCCATAGAGGGGTGTCCCAATCAGTCCACAGAGACCAAATCCGTACCATACACTGTAAGGTTGTCCTGACAAATACGCGATTATGCTAACTACAAGTAAGAGGCCTGATAGAGCAAAGCCAAAAATGTCGACCCCTAAAACGAGTTTCTTTGCTTTTCCTTTTGGGATAAAAAAACTTGCTAAAGTCCCGACGACTCCACCAAGAGTACCACCAATTCCACCTAATATGCTCCCCAGTATTCCGGGGTTAATCCAAGGTTCATTCATCAGAAACCTCCTTTTCTTTTTTTTTTCATGGTGTCTTTCTCGTTACCACCAAGCATAAGGTCTTCGGACATAGATTTTCTGAGTTCAGCATCTCTTGCTCTTTTGAGGATTACCCAAAAACCCGTACCAAATCCAACTGTGCAAAGGAGTCCGATGTAGCCAAATACGTACCATACGTCACGAGGTTGTCCCGACAGATATGCGATTATACCGACAACAAGTGAAGTGAACGATAAAACAAACGCGAAGGTGTTAACGCCCAAAGTGAGTCTCTTTGCTTTTCCCCTTGGAACAAATCCGCCTGCCAATGTTCCTACAACGCCACCGAGGATACCTATCATTGAACCCAATATACCACCTACCATTCCAGTGTTACTAATCCAAGGTTCGTTCATCAGAATTCCTCCTTCTCTTTCCTGTTATTTATGTCCTGCGTCTTGTTCCCTCCGAATGTGAGGTCTTCAGACATCGATTTTCTGAGTTCGGCTTCTCTATATCTTTTGAGAATTACCCAATAAACAAAGGCAAATAGAACTGTGTCATTTAGACCGAAAAAAATGGACCTCAACCATACCCAACGCGGTTGTCCGAAGAAATATGCGATTATACCAAACACCAACAATACGAAACCCATGACACATCCAAAAGCGAGAACACCTAAAGTAAGTTTTTTGGCTTTTCCTTTTGGAACAAACAACCATCCCAATGTTCCGACGATTGGACCGAGAGGAATGAATATCACCATCATTAAAATACCCAGTTCTTGCTGTGAAATCCAAGTTTCATTCATTATTTTGATTCCTCGTAAGCCTTGATAAGTGCCCTTGCGGCGGCTTGCGTCAACGTACCTTCCGCGACCAGCAACCGAATTTTCAATAAAAACGGGTTTTCCGCATCGGAGTCATCAACGATATTAATTTTGTCTATAAGCCGATCCAACCGGATTCTCAAGGTTGGATATGAAACTTTATACTGTTTTGCTAAGTCCTTGAGCGACCCGGAGGCTAAGACAAATCGTTTGACGAAGTGGAGTTCTTCTTCACTCAAGGCAGACAGCCACTTCGGAATTTGTGTATCTGTCATATTCCTTCTTCCCTTAAACTTAAACGCGGTTTAAGGCATTTATAATATGATAGCATTTAACAAAATTAAAGTCAAATTAAATTTTGTTAAAGTTTTAAGCGATGAAAAATTGGTATAGAGTGCTGATGGAAGAAATTATGCGAGGATTGATTTTCAATCGGTGGCGAAACTTTCCAACGGTGGAAGTTCCGGGTAGTTGCCACGGGCGTGTCGCCACGCGAGGACCCCTTCAGCGATCATCCAGACCTGTAACGCCTCCACGACAACACCGAATCCGAAGAGTAAATATTTGCCAGTGAAAAGCCATCCTGTTTCAGGATTGAACATCTGGTGGAGCATTGCCCATGCAGGCATGATGAGCATGACGATCATCGGCAGGAGTGCGAACCAGATCGGTTTGTTGCGGCGTAGGAGATAGAAAACGATGACCATGAAGGCTAATCCGGCTAAGAGTTGATTTGTCGCACCGAAGAGGGGCCAGAGCGTCAAACCGCCACTGCCAGGACCACTCGGTCCCTGTAGCAGCGCAACTGCGGCGGCGAGCACTAACGCGAACGCAGTCGCTATATAACGGTTGGTTAACGGCTTGAAGTTAACCGTTTGCGCCAGTTCATAGATAACATACCGTTGGAGTCGTGTCGCTGTGTCTAACGTTGTAGCGGCGAAACTCGCAACGAGAACCGCCATAATCGCAATGCCCATCTTGAGCGGAATACCGAGGGAGGCGAGGAAATTTCCACCTCCGTCCACAAACGCACTCACCTTCGCCTTGAGTCCGTGGCTTGCCCAACCGCTGACGACCGTAGTCGTCCCGTCAGCACTTGTTTCCGTTTTGATAGCGTAGCGCGCTTTCCAGGCGTCGTGATTCGTAACAGGGGTTGCGCTATCTGCCTTGACAATCGGTTGGAAGGTATAGTTTGCACCAGTCCCCGTCCGGTTGAAAATCCCCATACCGATGCCAGCACAGCAGGCAAGAATAACGATAACGGCAAGTCCACCCTCGAGTAGCATCGCCCCGTATCCGACGTATTGCGCGTCGCCTTCGGAGGCGACCTGTTTACTGGAAGTCCCGGAACTCACCATACAGTGGAAACCGCTGACCGCACCGCACGCAATCGTAATAAAGAGGAAGGGCCAAATCGGTGGAGCATCGGGTGGGATGTCTGAGGCAACAGCCGGCGCGGAGGCTGTCAGATCCGCTCTGCCTGTGAAACCTGCAACGGCAAGTCCAAGCACTAATAGGAGAAGTGCTAATACAAGTTCATGGCTGTTGATGAAATCACGCGGTTGCAGAAGCGTCCAGACGGGTAATACCGAGGCGATAAAGCAGTAGACGAAAAGCACCAGTGTCCAGATCACCACAACGTTTAGGTAAGTTTTTCCGAGCAAGGGGATGCCGAACCATTGCGAGAGATCGATCGGTAGGAGATACGCACCAACTGCCATCCCGATGTACATGATACCGAGCGCGACAATCGAGGGAATGAGAATATTGCCCCCCCTACGATAGATCCAGACACCGATGGCAACAGCGAGCGGAATTTCCACCCAAACGGACAGGACGGATTCAGGGTAGTAGGAGAAAATCAGGGCAATGACCAAGCCAAAAATGGCAAGAACAATGGTCAACCCCATAAAAAGGACGAAAAGGAAGAGAAATTTCGCGCGTGGACCGATCATCCGCCCTGCAACTTCGCCGACACTTTGCCCACGGTTACGGAGGGAGACAACGAGTGCCCCGAAGTCATGGACAGCACCGATGAAAACCGAGCCGAGGACAACCCAAAGCAACGCCGGTAGCCATCCCCAGAAAACGGCAATGGCAGGTCCTACGATTGGACCTGTACCCGCGATACTCGTGAAATGGTGCCCAAAGATGACCTCTTTTTTCGTTGGAACGTAATCGACATCATCTCGCAGCTCCTGACTCGGTACTGTGGCTTGGGCATCTAATCCGAAAATCTTTCTCGCCAACCATTTGCCATAGGTATGATAGGCAACAATGAAACCGATGAAGCTTAAGATCGCAATAATAAGCGTATTCATTTTTAAATTTTACCTTGCGGAGGAACAACGGGCGTTAGACCTATCGGATGCGTTCCTTAAATCCGCTCTCCATTTCATTACGAGCTACGGGATTGGAGGCTATCTTTAGGAGTACCCCGTGTGAGATGAAACCTCTTTACCGACAACTGACTGCCAATTACTCCCAGTGGGGCGGGAGTTTCACGCGCACCCTCGTAAACCCGCAGGTAAAAGTTTGGCTTACCTGATCCCCATTAAAACCTCAAATGTGAGTTGATCCAATTTCTCGTATCCGAGTCCTTTTTGTGCAAGGGTATCGGGTTCAAAATCAATCTTTCTGAGTTTTCCGACGCTCTCGGCGTTGTAATGTGCCATGAGTGCTTCGAGTTCAGGATCGCGTGCTTGTATTTCAGCGAGAATCCCTTGAATTTCCGCATCTTCGTTGAAACGGCGTGCTTTCTCTTTCAGAATCAGATAGCTTCGCATGCATCCTGCGGCAAAGTCCCAGACCCCTTGTTCGTCTTCAGTTCTGTAGGCGTGGGCATCAAAGTGACGAGAGCCGTCCCAGTTCACATCTTCAAGGAATTTGACGAGGAAGAATGCACTCTTGATATTTTCAGAACCGAAACGCAGGTCTTGGTCGAAACGACTCATTTTCTGGTCGTTGAGATCAATATGGAAGAGTTTACCCGATTCGTAGGCTTGTGCGACACCGTGAATGAAACTCAAACCTGCCATCGTTTCGTGGGCAAATTCGGGGTTCACACCGACCATTTCTGGGTGGTCAAGCGTCTCAATAAAGTGGAGCATGTGTCCCGTTGTCGGTAAGTAGATGTCGCCGCGGGGTTCATTCGGTTTTGCTTCAAGCGCGAAGCAGAGGTCGTAACCTTGGTCTTTGACGTAATGCGTGAAGTAGTTCATCGCCTCCCGATTCCACTTGACGGTATCGGGTCCGTTTTTAGAGGCATCTACTTCGGAGCCTTCACGCCCACCCCAAAATACATAAACGGTCGCGCCGAGTTCAACACCGAGATCAATGGCGTTCAAGGTTTTCTGGATTGCGAATGCTCGCACCTTCGGATCATTAGCGGTAAACGCTCCGTCTTTAAAGATTGGATGGTAGAAGAGATTTGTTGTTGCCATCGGCACCTTCATACCGTGATCGGCGAGTGCCTGCTTGAATTCGCTAACAATTTTATCGCGTTCAACGGCTGAAGCATCAAAGGGGACGAGGTCGTTGTCATGTAAATTAACGCCGTATGCGCCGAGTTCGCTTAATTTTTGGACTGTATATGTAGGTTTCAAAGGGGGCCTGACAACATCACCAAATGGATCGCGACCGGGATTACCGACCGTCCATAATCCAAAGGTAAACTTATGC
Source organism: Candidatus Poribacteria bacterium (assembly GCA_009839745.1). NCBI lineage: Bacteria > Candidatus Poribacteria > Candidatus Poribacteria bacterium. The sequence goes on along the minus strand of VXPE01000075.1, from coordinate 56,168 downwards.
TCAGGCTTAGGCTGATACAATTCTGACATGCATTTCCTCCTATTGCTTATAATTTTGACATGCTTATGAGCCAACATTTAAATTATACCATATTTGGTATATTTGTTGCAAATTCTTATCGTTGTTTCGTTGTCTGTTCAGGATCCTTTATGGTGAATTGAAAAAATAGGTAGACATTTTAAAAACATCAAAACGCTCCAGCTCCGCTGGCGAGGTTTCCGAACCTCGCCCGATTTACGCAGATAACCCTTGTAACGACTGGGTTTTCTCACATTAAAAATTTGACAAAAAAAGGATTTTGAATACAATATCCCAAAGGGTATTCTCTGAAAGTGCTACAGGCGTTGTATGCGTTTTGTTGAGTGTGAAATCGTGCAGGTGTGCGTATCTTCACACCTGCAGATGTGCAATCTCTTTGACATCTCAAAGCGGTTTGTGTTATACTCTGCTCAGCGCAATTGATAGAGAACTTCCTTCGCACCGCTTGGCGCAGTCTCTATTCCAAACCGAACTGATACAAAGCGAGAATCATCTTATGACTACTAAATTTGGTCGTCTTCAACCTGTTGAACTCCGTGTGTCCTGATTGTAATAGGGAAGCACCCCATGAGGCTATAATCGTAGAGGCAGTTGTTCGCCATTTCTCTAAACCTGCGTTCTCTCAATTTTATATCCAAACAGAACATAAAATTCAGATGGGTGTAGACAATCGTAGAGCTGAATATAGCAATTGGCTTTTTTTAGATCATGTGCTGCCATCGGACGAATAAGGTGTTAGGGTGTTAGGGGAGGTAAAGAATATGAAAATCTGGAAATTTGCAGAATACGCGGCTTATCGTGGTCATGCACATCAGAACGTCTGGAGTAAACACAAAACCACCATCTACGACGATACCCTGAACGATATGAAGGAATTATACAGTCGTTTTGACAACAACTTGGTATATTCTGATCGCCTTTCATCAAAGGGTATGGAAAAATAACTTGTCCCCGCGCCCGAACCTATGCTAAACTCTCATAGGAATTCGATAAAGGAGAACGCATGCATGGTTACCCGGGAAGCTATTCAAGCGACATGCGACGACATCGTACGCGAATTCACGCCGCTACAAGTGATCCTCTTCGGTTCCTATGCCTACGGCACGCCTACCGAAGGCTCGGATGTGGATATACTTGTTGTCATGGATATCCCGAAATCGGAATTTCGCAGCAAGGCTGTGGAAATCCAGCAACGTATTCCGGATCGCTTCAGTTTGGATCTTTTGGTGCGTTCGCCGAAAGAAATAGCGTCTCGCGTCTCGTATAACGATTGGTTCCTTCGAGAGATCACTGAAAAAGGCGATTTTCTTTATGGATCCGATGTGGATTACAATAGAGGAAACTGGCGAGGCACGTCAAACGCTGTCAAGAAGGAGCAGAACTGCATGAATCCGTTGACGCTGGAGTGGATAGAGAAGGCTGAAGAAGATTATGATATGGCAGAATTGGCGCGACAGGCATCTCGCCCATTTCACAATTCTATCTGTTTCCATGCACAACAGTGTATTGAAAAATATCTCAAGGCATGGCTTCAGGAGTCAGACATTCCCGTCCCCAGGACGCATGACCTTGAAGAATTGCTGGTGTTGATTGTGCCGATGCTGCCTGCTTGGTCGCAGTGGCAGCCTGATTTTAAGAGAATCACAGAGTATGCGGTAGATTCCCGCTATCCGGGTGATTCAGCGACTGCTGAGGACATGCAACACGCCCTGCGTATCTGTGATACGGTGCGGCAAGCCGTTCGGGCCTCGCTGAAACTGTCAACGGATAACATCAAGTAAGCGATGTGTTATGCGTCAAGGTGCATGGAAATCTGTTGCAGAACCTTCTCATAGTCTGCTTCCAATTCAAGTGGCGTATTTAGATAGCGAGGCGGGGGTTCCCCAGGCGTGATATCGTGATATGCCCCCTTGAAATCTGGGAATTTGAGTCCATTCGCTGTAGAGATAACGATAACCCTGTCATCTGGACGGATCTGTTTTCGCTCGACCATTTTTATAAGAACAGCCAACGCCACTCCGGTGTGCGGGCAATTGAACAAACCTGTCCTATCGGCTCTCGCTGCAGCGTCTGCCAGTTCTTCCTCAGTCGCTTGGTCAACAATACCATCGAACCGTCGTAACGTTCGGATAGCACGGTGAATAGAGACCGGATTTCCAATCTGAATTGCTGTGGCTTGTGTGGCTTGTGCGGTGATAGCATGAAACTCTGTGAATCCTGTTTGATAGCTTCGATACAGCGGATTCGCGCGTTCTGCTTGGGCACAAGCAATGCGCGGAAGTTTGTCAATGATACCGAGTTCCAGCATCATTAAAAAGCCGAGTCCGAGTGCGGAAACATTGCCGAGGTTTCCCCCGGGAATGATTACCCAATCCGGCACTTCCCAATCGAACTGCTGCACAATCTCAATGCTAATCGTTTTCTGCCCTTCAATCCGGAGGGAGTTGATAGAATTGGCGAGGTAGAAATCTTTTCGCGCAGAGAGTTTTTGAACGATTTCCATACATCCATCAAAATCTGTCTCAAGTGAAAGCGTCAAGGCACCATTCGCAATAGGTTGAATAAGTTGCTCACGTGTAACTTTCGCTTTCGGTAACAGGATGACCGCTGGAATACCGGCTGCAGATGCATACGCTGCCAAAGCGGCGGAGGTGTCGCCAGTTGATGCACACATGACAGCGCGAAGATTTCCGGACCCAGCCATGATTTGTTTGACCATTGAGACCAAAACGGTCATCCCGAGGTCTTTAAATGAGCCGGTATGGCTGTTACCGCACTGTTTAATCCACAGGTCACTCACCCCGAGTTGATTACCGAGCCGTTCTGCCCAGAACAGATTGGTCCCCCCCTCATACATAGAAATGATGTTATTATCATCAATGATTGGGCAGACGAGTTCCTTTTTCCCCCAGACACCGCTGCCATACGGATATTGCGTGCGCATGTAGCGCTGTTCAAAGAGGGTCTTCCATTCAGTAGCACGCCGCTGTTTTAACAGGTCCATATCGTGCCGGACCTCTAACAGTCCGCCACAGTTTTTGCACCGATAGATAACTTCTGTAAGCGGATAGGTCTCATCGCATCCTGCGCTGCACTGGAACCATGCGTCGTAGTTCATTGCTCGGCGTTCTCCTCCATAGCCGCTGGCAGGGCGTTTTGGGCAGGTTCGTTTCCGTTTGATGTATTCAGGAGTTCATCTATTTCTTCAAGTGAGGGCAACTCAGAGGGATCTTTCAAGCCGAATTGTAAGAGGAACTCGTCTGTGGTTGAAAAGAGTAAGGAGCGCCCATCTTTTCTCCCAGCGATACGAACCAGTCCTTTCTCTACCAGTGAGTTGATTACACTGTCACTGTTCACACCGCGAAGCGCAGCGACATCCGTCCGCGTGATAGGTTGCTTGTAAGCAACAATTGCGAGTGTTTCAAGTGCTGATGGCGACAGTTTGACCCGAACCTGACGCGTATAAAACTTCTGAATCCACGCTGCGTATTCTGGATCCGTGCAGATTTGGTAACCATTCGCTATTTCAATGAGACGAAAACTCCGTCTCATTTCTTGATAGTCTTGGCGCAGTTCGTCGAGTTCCGTCCGGATTGCGGGTTTGTCTAACGCCGGCAGCACGGTTTGAAACTGTTCCACCGAAATTGGTTCGCTCGCGGCGAACAGAATCGCTTCCAAAATTAATTTAGGGTTTTGCGCGGGTATCGCGTCCGGTTCCTGTATCGAATCGACAGCGGTAACATATTCAGAATCCATAAACCAAATTCCTAATTGTTTCGTTCTTCTGAACGAGTGTTTTCAACGGTTGGAGGTGGCGGAATCTCTCGATCATCCGCCTCTTGCTCCTGCTTAACGATATAAATACTCTCGAAATGGTCGGTTTGAACAGTGACGATTTTTCCTATCCGAATGAGTTCTAAAATGGCGAGGAATGTTACAATTCGATCCGTCTTGGTCGAGGTCACGGGAAACAGGTCATCAAAGAGCAATTGGTTTTCAGTTTCCAACTGCCTATCAATAAAAGCGATTTTATCTTCAACGGTTATTGTTTCCTCTTCAACCGTTTCATAAGTTTCTTCAACTTCTATCTCTGCGGCTCGATCATTCACCCCCTTAAAAGCGGTAAGGAGATCGAACAACGTCGCCTTGATTTCAAACGAACGCGCTCCCTCTAAATCTTCGTGTATTTTAGGATTTCTGCTGTAGATTAATGTCTGACGTTCGGCATAAACCGCCAAAACTTCGGCAGCCTCTTTGAACTGTTTGTACTCCAAGAGCTGCTTAACGAGTTGCTCTTGATCACCGATGGTGTATTCAGCATCCGGTGAGAGTTGTGGGAGGATACTTTGCGATTTAATGTGCAGAAGTGTTGCCGCCATCACCAAAAATTCGGATGCCACATCTAAATCTAACTGCTCCATTAGATTCACATATTCCAAGTACCGATCCGTGATATGCGCAATCTGAATATCGTAAATATCCATCTCCTCCTTCTGAATCAGATGGAGGAGCAGATCGAGCGGTCCCTCGAAACCTTCTAACTTCAGGGAGTATATTGGGGCTGTAGAGGCGGGCGTTGGCGTTGTTTCAGTTAGCATCTTTTAATTTTACCTTGCGGTTCGGTGAGGTCGGTTTGAACTTTTATATGCCTCTCCGTATATCCGCCTGCGCCGATGTTGCAGGCTGCGCGTTTCGGACTAACGAATACCGACAATTTTCGCAATCAGATTTAGGGTTTCAAAACTGATATTGCTCAAGAACCCGAACACATAGTTCGGTATACCGAAGATACCCGGTAGAAAGATGAGACACATCAGAATCGGCATTCCATACGGACTGAGTTTCTCGAATTGGTGCGCTGTCCTTGCGGGGAGCAAACCTCTCACAACACTAAAACCGTCTAACGGAAAAAGTGGGAGCATGTTAAACGCTGCAAGAAACACACTAATCAGGGCAGTCCGAATTAATTGCCTGTTAATCTCAGCATGAAGTGGAGATCCCGCCGGATCAAAAGCGGTAAATTCAAGTAATAGCCGAATCACTCCCAAAATTCCAAAAGTGAGGACAATATTCATGAAGGGACCTGCAGCGGCGATAAGCATCATGTCCCTTCTCGGATTTTTCAGGTTGAACGGGTTGACCGGCACCGGTTTTGCCCAACCGAAGAAACCGCCCCCAAAAAGCGTGCCGAGCAACGGAAGTATCAATGTGCCGATAATGTCAATGTGTACGCCCGGATTCAACGACATCCGTCCAAGGTCGCGCGCTGTCGGATCCCCTAACATGTTCGCTGATTTGGCGTGTCCCCATTCATGAAAGGTTAACAGAATAATGAACTGTGTAACCACAAGGATTGCTTCATAAGGGTCGAAATTAGGCATCGTTTATTTGCCGCCGCTTTGTAAGCCAAATCTTGCTATACAAAGGTCCGCAATCGGGCATAAGCCTCCTCTTTCTTGGTAATCTCTCCGTCCAATTGTGCCGCAAACAATTTCCAAAGTCGGGTTTCAAAAGCCTGGCTCGGTTTTTCGCCAAACGCTATCAAGTCTTTTCCTGTGATAAACGGTTCTATCTTCCGCAGAACAAAAAGGTAGTCTTTTATTTTTTCGCGTTTCCACTTCGGCAAGGTCGTATCCACATAGCCGAGTGCTAATGCCTCAATCGGATAAGACTTTAGCGATTGATAAATCTCGCTCGGTCTCACTGTCTCTTGCAACGGCGCAAGTGTTTGTTCCAACTGTTTGTAAGCGGTGAGCGGTGTTTCTACCCGATAAAGATTTCCATCTCCACATACGTAAGTTGCCATGTTCTTTGGATCGACAATCCGCCATCTCCCACTTTGTGGGTTAATGGAGGCATCATCCGATAATGAGATTCCGAGTTTCGCAAAGGCATCGTGTGTCACCTTTTCAAGCGAAACTTGCTGTTGCGAGGCTTGGACCCGGCTGATGAGGCGTTGAAGTTGATGTTCCAATACCAATCTGAAACTGAGTGCCTCGATCTGATATATCGGCGTGCGGGTTCCCAAAAATGCCATCCAGCGCACCCGTTCAGGCTGAAACTCTTCGTCTTTAAGGGACGTTGATACCCAGTTTGTTGCTTGTTCCGCTTTCTTAAAATCACATGCAAACCTCGTCGGTATATTCCATCCCTGAGAGATAGTTTTCCATACGTCGAGCCGGGCAAGATGTGTAACAATCTCCGGTGCGTTCTTTTCACTCAGTATTCTCTCAATCTCATTGCGTATCCGTTCACCACTGAGTTGTGCTAAGACTGGGAGTGCCTCCCGCATCAGAACGATATCGGTTTCAGGAATAGAAAATCCGTAGCGTCCGGCATATCGAAAAGCGCGAAAGATGCGCGTCGGATCATCTGTGAAACTGTGCTTATGTAGGACGCGAATTGTCCGGGTCTTGAGGTCATCCAAACCCCCGGTTTTATCAACGATCTCACCAAAAGTATGTGTGTCTAAGCACATTGCCAAGGCATTAATTGAAAAGTCGCGTCTTCGTAAATCGTCCCTGAGGGTCCCTCGTGATACTGTAGGTAACGTCCCTGCCCCTTGATAAGTTTCACGACGGGCGGTAACGAAATCCACTTTAGGAAGGTTAACATCGACAGGCGTGACGGTTGCAGTGCCAAATTGAGGGTGTGTTTCCAGCGTGCCGTTCCACCGTTCACACATCGTGTTCGCAACTCGGATCGCATCGCCTTCTACAACGATGTCGATATCGAGACTTGGTCGTTTGAGCAGGAGATCCCGGACGAATCCACCCACGAGGTAAGTTCCCTTTCCACCTACTTCACCAATTTCATGTAACAGATCCAAGATCGGTTCAGGAATGTTGGGTATCATTTTTCTGTTATTTTAACTACGGTATCAGGTTACCTCCTTCACTTGCGAATGGCATCCAAGGGCATTAGAAGGGACCTTAGCTATCCTGAACGGGGTATGAATTCACTGCAAACCTACCCGTAATGTAATGGAGGGTAGCCCGGAAGCACATAGTTAGAAAACCTATACGAAGGCAAAGACTCGCGTGGGTGCCCCAGAACTGCGCGCCAACTTTAGCGGAGCAATCACGACATAGAAATGCGTCGGCAATTGGCTTAAATTGCACAAATCCTCAACATGCGGGATCCCCGCACCAAGGAAAACGAGATGCGCTGGCGGTAAACCGTCGTGCAAGGGTGGATGTCCTGCCACCGAGTCGATACTACATGCATCTGTTCCGATGACCTTAATGCCTTTTTCTACAAGGAATTCGGCGGCATCTTCACTGAAGCCGATCCACTCCCGGTTGAAATTGTCCTGATAGACGAATCTATCCATCCCTGTCCGCATAAAGACGATGCTGCCTTCTGGTATATCACCATTTTCGGCTATCCACGCTTTAACATCCTCTGCGATCACAGCGTCATTCGGTTTCTTAATCGCGGAGAAGTCTATCAACACCGCGTGTCCCGTCAGTTTCTCTTTTGGGATTTCGGCGATAGTTGCGCCACCCGGGTACATTAAGCAGGGGGCATCCATGTGCGTAGAGTAGTGTCCGGATGTATCGACACGGCTTTCAAAGTAGCCATCCTTTTCCAGCGTCGCTTGGTCATAAATTTTGGCGGGATCAATCGGCAGCTCGCATGGACTCTTTTCATCAACCACATAAGACAGATCCAGCACGTTTTGAAAGTCAAGGTGCATTTTATATTATTTCTCCTTCCCACAAACATATCGCCTCTATAAGGCTTATATGTAGTATAGCACATCTCCTTGGGATATTCAAGTTAAATCACGTAGACGAACCGGCGTTCGGTTTTGGTAATCGTAAAAAAGTGCATCCTACTTTGTGTAGCGGAAATTGATTTGACGAGACATCACCGAACCGCGTATTGACAGTTGAAGGTGTGGATTTATCAAAGTCTGCGATTAGGCATCTTTAAAGTAGTCTAATACAGTGCTATGCAAGATCCCGTTCGTTGCTACGAGCGAATTCGTATCTGTCGTGATGGCTTGTCCTTGTATATCTGTCACTTTTCCACCTGCTTCCCTTACGATAACAGTAATCGCCGCGATGTCCCAAATACTGATCGCCGCTTCAACGACGGCATCGGCTCTTCCAGACGCCACGAGATGATACATGTAGAAATCACCGAACCCTCTCGTGCGAGCGGCATCGTTGATAAAATCGTAGATGCCGGGGAAAGTGCCTTTTTCTACGAACCACTTCAGGCCACCGTGGCATACCATCGCGTCTTCGGGTTGCGTCACGCTGGACACGGTTATCGGTTCGCCGTTCAAGAAAGCTCCGCCCCCTACTTCCGCGTAGAGAAGTTCATCTAAAAGTGGGGCGTTAGAAACACCAAGGATAAGTTCTTCGCCTTTCATCAAGGCAATCTGTGTGCCGAAGATTGGGATTTTTCGGATATAATTCTTTGTGGCATCAATCGGGTCGATGATCCAGACATAAGGGGAATCCCCTTTTTCGATCCCATATTCTTCACCTAAGAATCCGTGGTCGGGAAATGTCTGTTTGATGGTTTCTCGGATAATTTTTTCCGCCCCTCTATCGGCGAGCGTCACCGGGGTCTCATCAGCTTTCATTTCCACTTTCATGGCATCTCCGGTGTAGTAAGCGGTGATGATTTCTTCAGCGTTTTTCGACGCTTCCAACGCGACGGTTAAAAATTGACTCGGCATACTTTAATTATTCCTTGCGGTTCGGTCAGGTAACTTTGATAACTGAAGTGCTTTTACGTAGATCCGCCCTCCGCTATGCTTACGGGCTACGCGTTTAGGTTTAACGAACACCTCTTTATCGACGGCTGATAATTGACTCGGCATATTTTAATTATTCCTTGCGGTTCGGTCAGGGACGTTAGGACTTTCAGGTGCCTCTGCGTATTGTTGCAGGCTACCGAAAGTTGTTCTAACGGAGCGAAATTGCGGGACAATAAATTCTTTTCCATTCGCGGTGCCACCACGTGCCTTCCGAACGTTTTGTTGCGAGATCCGTAAAGCGATACTCGTAAAGGGTTGCCCGGATATAGCGCGGGGGTTTATCCGGGAACGGATCCTCTCTCAACAATTGTAGCACCTCAGGCTTGCCTTGTAGTAATGCTCCCATGAAATTGAGGAACCACGGTGTCCTTTGATAACTGCCTTGTAAGGCAGCAAACCACATCTGCCAATCGAGGCGCGGTTGATGCGGGGCGACCCATTTTGGTGCAGTTGCCAGATCTCCGGGTTTCCACCGAAACGGGTAAGTCTTCCATTCGATACGATCGTTGCTACCTTCAACGATAATTTCTGGACGCGATTCCGTCATGTCTGCAAAGAGTCCGTAGGTATTCACACTCCGAAACGGTGTGATCCAGGCGACATCTGGAAACCTTATCTCTCTGAAAAGCTGCCCACCGAAGCGGATACCGCTCAGCAGAAAGAGAAGTGTTGCGACGATCGCTATACCAGCACGTCCATATCGGTGAAGCGGCTGTTCGACGAAGCGGATAGTCGGCATCAATCGTCTTGGGAGCAGCCCTTTCCACGTCGCATCGTCAATCAGCAGGAGACATAGCGCAATTGTCAACAGATTGAAAAAACAGTAGTTTCCAGTTAAGATGATTAGCACTTGCAGACCGACTAATCCGATACACCCAAGGGTGCGTAAACGTCGCGGCGCGAAAATCAGAAACGGGACAACCAATTCCGTCGCGAACATACCGATGACTGACGCTTTCTGGAACGCTTCCGGCAACTGATGCACATACCATCCCAACCATGTCGGCAACGGTTGTGTTTCATAATGAAAATTCAGAGCCGTAAGGTTTCGCCATACCTCGTCACTGGCGAGTTTAACGAACCCAGAGGCAAACATCAATCGGAAGAGGAGCCAACGGAAAAGCCATAAAAACGCTGTTGAGGGTTGCAACGCACGTGTAAACCTTTCCCGTAGTTGCAACGGAGCAAAGAAGATTGCCAGAAAGCCCGCCTCTAAGAGCAAGACATCCCACTGGAAACTCAGAAAAACTTGTCCCACTGACACAAGCGACAGATAAAACGTCCACAGACCGATTAAGGCGAATGACGGAACAAAGCCGGCGATTAAGACGAATGACAGGAGCACACCACCAGCACACAAGAGATTGAGGCAGACATCCGAGGCGTTCAGCCAGAACAGGGTCGGAACGAGGTAGTAGCCTTCTGTTCCGATTTGCTCACGGACAGCCTCCAGATACTGTGCTGCGGGCAAAATCCCATTGCTCCCAACGAGTCCGTGAATCTGAACCCACAAGGACAAAAAAGCGATGAGGTAGATACAACCGAGTCCGCGTAGGAACAGCCATCTCGAAAGACAAAACACTGTTCTCTCGGTATGTGTCCCCCACAACCATCGCGTCATCGCGGAGAAAAACGGACGATGCTGGGCAACGAAACGGTAGATTCCTTCAGATACGCCCGCGAAGCCGGGTAAACGGTAGTAACACCAGAGCAACAGACCGTTGTTCAAGGCGCGTAGGACAGCTGCTGCCCCACTTAAAACGGTTCCATCCTGAAGTATTAACTGGACTGAATTCTCAAACGCTGAAAGGGGTATCCCTGGGAATTGTGTCGCTACATCTTGGTAGGGTGCATAGTCGATACTGTCCGCAGTAACGTGTTGCCACTGCGCAACCCAATATCGGCAAAAGTCACAAGCGTTATCGTAAACAAGGAGCGGTTTGTTAACTCGTGATTGCATCTCTTTAATTTATGTGCCTCTGGGCTGCTCTCCACTTCGTTTCGGGCAGGTTTCAGGTTAATTCGCGACTGCGTTTGAAGACCCGTCCAGTTTTTCCGCTCCTATAGAAGGTCATAAGGGAAAAAACGAGTGCTATGTCTGATGAATTTTGGTGATAGGGAAAGGTTAACGCCATGTCTGATGAATTTTGGCAATAGCTTCCACAATCTGATCCATATCCGTTTCTGAACTGAGGAAGAGATTCTGGAAAAGCCATACGCTCTGCTCACAGACGGATGCTGCGTTTGGACACGGCAATGATCGGATGAGGTGCGGGTATTTCTTCGCGACGTGTGCCATTCCGGGTTCTTCCGAAAGCGGAGAGCGGTAGCCGATAGAGCACGGGATGCCCTCGGCGGACAGCGCGTTCACAAATTCCTGTCGCGATTTACCGCCAAATCCTTGGGGATCATATTTCAAGCAGTAGAGGTGATACCCGTGTTTGGTAACCCACGGGGCAAGCTTCGGGGGTGTGATACCCTCAATCGCTTTTAAAGCGTTGGAGAGATAGGTTGCGTTTCGATTGCGGCGATCGGTTTGTGACTCTAACAGTTCCAACCGGACGAGTAATATTGCAGCGAGATACTCTGAGGGACGGTAGTTCCATCCGAGTCTCGGGTATTCCCAGCGTGCGCCCCCGGGTGCGCGTCCGACATTCATGAAGGCACAGACCCGATCGTGAATATCCTTATCGTTTGTCGTAACCATACCGCCTTCACCGGAAGTCAGATTTTTTGAGGCTTGGAAACTAAAAGCCCCGACATCGCTGAGGGATCCAACCTTTTTCGTCTGATACTCTGCCCCGTGCGCCTGTGCACAGTCCTCAATAATCGCGAGGTTATGGCGTTGGGCAATTTCCCGTAAAGCTCCCATATCTGCTGGGTGCCCTCCGAGATGGACAGGCAGAATCGCCCGCGTTTGCGGACCAATAGCCGCCTCCACCGCTTTCGGATCAATCGTGAAGGTCTCCGGTGAAATGTCTACGAACACCACAGTGCATCGGCGTTCTAACACTGCGCTTGCGGTTGCGACGAAGGTATAATTCGGCACGATAACCTCGCCACCATCGCTAAACCCATCGAGATCCAGCGCACCCGCTAAAGCGGCACTGATTGAATCGGTCCCATGCGGCATAAAGAGGGCGTAGTTCGTGCCAGAATACTGGGCATATTGTTCATCCAAACGCTCAATCATCGTGCCACCGGAGCCTTCATTCGCACTCAGGTACACTTCGCGGAGCAACGGCTCAACTTTCGACTCCCACTCTTCAGTCGTGGTAAGCGGCCATGAAGACCACGGCTCGCTTTCTGTATTTCGCACAGGGGTGCCGCCTGAAATCGCTAATGGGTTAGACATTTTTTAATTTTCCTTGCAGTTAAATCACGTGTGTTAGCGGACGGGGTTTCCATTTCCATCTACATAGACGACTTCCCAGCCTTTTGGAACTGTCCCGGTGTTCAAGAGGTTTAATCTCTGTCTTTCGGAAAGTTCCGATCCGTTAACCGAGCAAACCTCTCCAGTCTCCGAATTCGCCCCAGCACGTGTTGTGTGCCAGATATTCGCGGTTGATTCCGTTTTCTGGACGTAGATTCTTCCCGGAACTTGGGGCAGCGCGTTTTCACCTATCACAATCCACTCTTCCATTTCCGGCTTGACTCGATTCGCTTCAGTGATGAATTGATGCTGATATTGATACTCTTGGCGTAGGCTCTCAATATAACTCGCTTTAACAGTTTCACACTCATTTCCAGTGTAAAATTCTTCCAAGATTAAATCTGCGCGTATATCAAGGTATTCACTATAGGTTTTGAAATTCTCTATCGTTATACCGCTATTGAGGAGCAGCTGAAGCCATTCTTCACGTGGATACTTGGTGTCCATATCTGCCAACGCGAACGCAATGTAGCGTTTACCGTCATAAAGTGCTTTCGCAGGAGCCTTTTTCTCATGAGAACTATATCTATCATCGAACGCCTCCATGAGTGCGTCAACAGTTTGGGGACCAGTATATCGCTCCGTTTTCGCTTTGGAATCCAACTTCAAGTAACACCCAACAAAGATGATTCCGAGGATGAGCAAAAGCAGAAAAATTCGCATAATATATCTCATGACTTTCTCTCCTATAGTGTTTGTGAACTTTCTACAGAATATACACTATTCGCGGAAAAATTACAAGAAAAAAAATAGTAGATTTGACAATCGGGTGATGACTGTATACAATTAACGGAAATCAACTTTTAAAATTGACTAAAAAGGAGTCAAAAATTGAGAAATTTTCTTTTAATATTACTGCTCATCGGACTTGCCGCAGTCTGCCTCACGGGTTGTGAGAGATCTATGGCGAAACCGATGATGGATGCCGTCACACCGACTGATATGTCTACAATGGACGATCCAGAGGCGTTTGCGATGGCATTGGTTCAAGGTGCGGTCGATCTCTACAAGACAGAGGGTCGCGAGGTGATGATAGCCTATCACAACAGTCCTGCAAGTATTGATGGACAGTGGTATGTGTTTATTACAGATGAAAACAATATCTATCTCGCGCATCCCGTGGCATCTGAATTCCTCGGTAGCGATATAACACAGATTCCTGGAATTGATGGCACACTTATCGGCGCGGAGATCGCTATGGCGACAGAAGAAGGACGTTGGACTGAATACCTGTGGCCCAATCCCGAAACCAACACATTAGAACAGAAGCGCACGTGGTCAATCCGACACGATGGGTATCTCTTTGCTGCTGGGTATTACGAACCGTGGGCTCCAGATCCCGCAACACTCCCAGTGGTTTCGAAAGACGATCCAGCGGCATTTACGCATGCTGTTGTGCTGGCGGCGATTGCCCGTTATGAATTTTCAGGACTCGAAGCTACGGCCACTTACTACAACGATCCAGCAAATATCGATGGGCAGTGGTATGTGTCCATCACCGATGAAAATGATATCTTCGTCGCACACGCACCAATGCCAGACTTGGTAGGCACAGACCTTAAGGATGTCATGGGGCTTGATGGGTCGCCTCTCGGCGCGAATATCGCCAAAACGACTGGAATAGGTCTCTGGACCGAGTATTTGTGGCCCAATCCCGAAACAGGTCAAGATGAGCAGAAACACCTATGGGCGATTCAGCACGACGGTTACCTCTTCGGGTCCGGATACTATGCACCCGCCTCCAAGGAGGCTACAGCAGAGACGAATTAAATGGAACTGCGATTCGCCACCAATTGGCGAATCGCTCCCACCGCTATATCTGTATCTTGGAGAGACTTGTTCGACATCTCAGAAGCGAGAGCATTGGCGATGTGCGTTTCTAAGCCGTCGAGTCTGCGACGACTCACAATGGAATGTTCTTCCATATACCGATAGACTTCATGTCGCTTCGGCAGTCGCGTCTTTTCTTCTGACAGCATGAGAACGATAACTTTGCGTCCGCTGCTCGCCGCCTCACACACCATTGAGAAACTATCCGCGGTGGCGATAAGCAGATCGCTTAAGGCGAGAATGGCTTGGTACGGGTCTTCAAGCTCTGAAGACGTATCAGGCGTAATAAAGAATGGGCACCAGTCGGCATGTTTTACGGTTGATACCAAGTGTTCCGTTACATCAGGAGGCGTTCGGCGGGAGGTCGTCACCAATATTTGAGCGTTCATCGTCTCTGCGGTCACCTTGCAAATCTCGCTGAGTCGTTCGGCATCGTCTCTCGCGATCGTTTCATGCCGATCCGTCCCACCGAGCAGGACACCAATACGTGGACAGTCTGATAGGTTCAGCTCACCTTCCAATTGTTTCCGTTTGGTATCCAGCGATTCTGGTGAAATTGGGTTTGGCACGCCGATGGTTCGGCAAATATTGTCCTTGCGCGAGACGTGGTGCCAAGAGATCATCGGCAGGATTGCGAGATCGAAATATCGGGTGCCTACCGGTGAGGGTCTGCGACACGTAACCGTCATAGCACGGAGGATTTTACCGAGGAGTAGGTTCACCGCCGCCACAGATGAGCCTGTTGAGAGGATAATATCAGCGGTTTGGTGTTGGACCAGCGCGTCGTAAGATTCAGGGATAAGACTCCACCGCAAGAGCCCATGGATAAGGGATATGGGAAGCGGGACACCTCCGAACAGACACATAAAAACGCGCAGGAGATTATCACGCCATTTGCGCCGAAATTGTATCTCAAGCCATACCGTTCGGCATTCAGGCATTCTTTCAACAATGCCTAAGGATTGCTTGTAATGTCCCGGTTTCTTGTCGCTTAAGATAACAATTTTCATTTTTAAAGTAGCAGGCACACTCCGTGTGCCGTAGTCTGTAAAGTAGTAAACATACTCCGGAGCCTTTACTCTTGGATCGTTGTTCAAGTTAAGGTATATTCAGCCAGTTCTGTTACACCATCTTCGTCTTCGATTTTGACAACACCTACATGCGGTATAAACCATATCGTCTGCTTCCCTTGAATCGTCTCATCTGCCGAAAAGAGGGTGTGTGTGATTTCGGTCTGGTATTCTATCCGATATGTTTTCTCAAAGTTCCCAGCAGGCGTTTCCAGTGGACTTTCAGCAACGATTTCCGCTTTGACACGTATATGTGCCTCAAAAGGTATTTGGAGCAGCACAAGATTTTGCAAAATGATGTTTCCGCTGACCTTTATGTTAAGTGCGTCCCACTGGAAATTGGGAACCAAGGGTATCTGTAAAAAAACAAGTTCAGGATGCGCGAACGGCTCTACTGCAACGGTCAATTCCAAACCCGCGAATTCGTCCTGCACGGCTTTCGGTAGTTCTGTTTGAAGGTAGTCGGTTACCTGTTGACTGACCGTGAAAATAACAGCGTTGGGTGTAACCCGATAGTATGTAGAATTCAGGAAATCCAGGGCGGTTCCCGCAAGTGGCGATGTGTCCTTGAAGATCCGATAGTCTTTTCCCTCAATATTCGCCTTGCCACTCACTTCTCGTGTCCATTGGTATCCATCGGAATTTTTGTAAATCCATCTACTTCCAATGCCATCGGGAAAGTAGTTTGGCATCTGTTCCATTGGTGCTGGTGTTTCATCCGAACCGCATCCGGATAGCAGTAGGATACTGCAAAGCATGAAAAGAATCAGCCGCATTTCACTCCTTTTATTTCTTCACTTCTTTTTCTCGGTGCGTTAGTCAAACAATAATATTGAGAATTCTCCTTCGTCTATACAAAAGATAGTATAACGACTTGTGCTAAATAACTGTTTGTAAAACACAACTTCACAGAAGTGCCATTTTTTTATGTGTTTCTCACGAGTTCTGCCCCTCTTGAGTCCCGTAGGGACGATATGTTTATAGAAAAACGGCATACACCCCCTTTCAGTCCCGTAGGGACGATATGTTTATTTCAGGACTTACGCACTTTTGACTGTCGTCTGTTCTGTGAGATGAGATTTTTCGGAAAACACAGCGTTTTGGTGGAAACCCACACTAAAAGTTTATGCTACAAAAGAGCAGTATGCGTAAGTCCTAATAAAATAAAAATTGGATAGGTTTTTGAAGGATGAGACACAATATTCAATAAAGCATCAAACCACTTCCATCCAAACCCCCGGCACGAACCCCGGATACTCTCCCTCACTGAATGCCGGATAATAGACAGCCTCCTCACGGAAATCGTGAACCGTCTCGCCGCCGCTGCTGTTCCGGATATGCACCCGACAGGTATATTCACTTTCACGGAAAAGTTGCTGCGGTGTCGGTGTAGCCGCATCGACGCGATATGCTGACAGTGCCGCCTCATCCACCGTAATTCCCAACCCCGGTGCATCCGACACCTGAATCGTCCCATCAACCACTGCGAGCCGCGTTTCGAGCAGATCCGACTCCCACAACTCGTGACACGTAATCGCCGGCAATTCCGCTTGCGATAATACCGCACCGAGATGCACCGAATACGCCGTTGTGATACCCGTGCCGACCATCTGGACCCAATAAGGCTGCACAAAGGACGCACAGAGGGCATTCGTCCGCAGGAGCGAGTTCACACCACCCCCGACAACGAACCCACCGCAACAGCGCGCATGCAAACACGATTCATTGAAATGTTCGACGATCCGCTTCTGAACAGCCGCTTGCAACCTCGCGGCACCCGCTACGTCGGTGCCGAGATAGTAAGGACTCTCGTATATAGCGACGTTCGGGTGTTCATCTAATCGTTGCAACACGGGGATAGCGTTATCCGCAGTCCGCAGAAACCCGTTGAAATCGATATCAAGCCGATAGTCTGCTGGCACGGCGTTCCCGACAGCATCTACCTGCGCGAAGATGTCCCGCCACGGACGCGCTTTCAGTTTCGCAGATGTGTAACCCCGTTTGACCGATTCTTGGACTTCCGCAACCCAGTCTTCCGGGGGCATATCGATGTCCCACCACGAAATTGGACACCTCTCACGAACCTTCGGTCCGATGAGTTGATAGACAGGCACATCTACGGATTTACCGACTGCATCGAAAAGCGACATCTGGATGCCGAACCCGATGCTATCATCGTTCATACATGCAAACGCGTTCTGTCCGATCACCTGTTCAATGTTCGCCGATTCATCTGATAGATTCTCACCGTATCCGATAACGCCGTTACTGAGTTCGACGCGGTAAACGTAGACACGCTCGCCGTGTGTCAAGGCACGGTGCATGTGTCGGCTGACCCGTTCGTGATAAAACGGCACGTTCAACGGAATCGCTTCGAGATGTTTGATACTGAGCATGAGGTACCTCCTCAATGGGTATACTTTCGCTTACACAGTTTGCTTTTCGCTTTCTGCTATATGTGTTTCCGAATTGTATCACATTTCCGAAATTGCGGGCAAAAATATTGCTACGGTGGACTCCGTGTAGGAAGGATCTCCGAATTCCGACTGTTCCCCTTATCTTTCCTTGAAGAAAAACGACACAATTCGCAACGAAAGGTGTGAAAACAGGTAATCGTAAGTGCCATTGAACGTTGACAACTAAAAACTGATAACCGATAACTAACAACACAATTGACACCTCTGCTTTTTGTTGGTATAATATCTTTAACATGCCCGATATTAAAACGCCACGGCGTTCGTAAGCAAGGAGCACGTTATGGCAAGAATTAAACCTTTTTTTGTTTCAAATGAACTCTTAGATCACCCTGAAAAACTTCGAGAACGCGCACAGCAGGACGGTTACCTCTTTTTTCGTGGCTTGATTGATGCCGATGCTATCTACGAATTGCGTCGAGATTTCTTGGAGATATGCCATCGTCACGGCTGGGCGAAAGGCGGAGATGCCCTGATGGAGGGTATCCGCATCGGGGGTCCCTTCATGGAAGGCGATGATGGCTATTGGCCCGTTTTGGATGAGTTCCAGAGCTTGGAATCCTTCCACGCGTTCGCGCACCATCCGGCGATCATAGACGTGTGCGACAAACTCTTCGGTGAAAAAACCCTCGTACATCCGCGGAATATTGGAAGAATTATGTTCCCGGAGAACACAAAATACACGACGCCTGCACACCAAGATTTCATCCACATCCGAGGGACAGAGGAAACCTATACCGGCTGGATACCGCTTGGACCCTGCCCAGAAGTGTTGGGAGGATTGTCGGTACTCTCGGGTTCACATCGCGGGGGTATTTATCCCGTCAAACCTGCACTCGGCGCAGGTGGACTCGGTATTGATACAGCACCTCTGGAAGCAGATGGCTTCTACTGGGTCGGCGGTAATTACGAAATTGGCGATGCCCTTTTCTTTCACAGCCATGCCGTCCACAAGGGGATGCCGAATCAGACTTCGGATCGGATACGCCTCTCGGTGGATTATCGCTATCAGGGAAACTCCAAGCCTGTCACTGACGGCTCACTTTTACCGCATTTCAATCGGATGGCATGGGACGAAATTTACAAGGATTGGACTTCCACGGAATATCAGTATTATTGGAATGCATTCGATTTGAACAGGGTGAGCGGTGATAAACGTCCTGTAGATCCTATTGAGTAGCAAGGTCATAGGCACACTTCGTGGATCCGCTGTTCACAAAGCATAGTAGTTCCAAGGAAAACAAAATCAATTGATTAAATTGCGACAACGAAAACTGAATACCGCAGATATTATCCGTTGTGTTGTAGTGTTAATCGGATGGATAGGGATCGCTATTTTACCTGTCTCTGCCGAAAACTACACTGGAGATTTTTTGACAAATGGTGTCGGCGGCAGAGCCCTCGGATTGGGCGGTGCCTACGTGAGCATCGCCGATGATGTAACCGCTACCTATTGGAACCCCGCTGGCATCGCAGGGATCCGCGATAATTACCAATTCTGTCTCATGCATGCCGCACGGCGTTCCGGATTGGGTGCATTCAACTATATCAGCGGCACAACACAAGTCCTATCAAGACTCAAGCTCGGATTGTCATGGCTTCGCGCCGGGGTAGACGATATTCCTATCTATCCACTCATTCCAGCGTTCGATCCCAATATCACGCCAGAGGCACGACGAAACCTCGCGAAAAACCGTCCCAGAGAATCCGATTTCATTCCAGCAGGCTACCTAAACGACAGTGAAAACGCCTATATTTTGACGCTTGCGACGCGTTGGGTCGTGAGTCAGTCGTGGTGGGATAATTTCGGAAGGGATTCACTGCCACCGGAGTTTATGTGTGGTGTAAACACAAAACTGATTACGCAGCGCTTGGACGGCGGTGAACTTGATGCCTATAACTATGGGAGTTGGGGATACGGCTTTGATGCTGGATTCCTCGTCCGTTTGCCCGATTTCAACGCGCTTTTCAATTTAGAGGACTTCGGCAGTCTCGCCTTTGGGTTTAATCTTCAGGACATCTCAAAAACGACTTTAACGTGGAACACTGTGTCGGCACCGAAAGAATCGATTCCAGCGAATTGGAACGTGGGAGTCGCCTATACGAACCATCACCTTTTCAACCGGGAGATGATTGTTTCCTATCAGTGGCAACAGCGTTACGGCGGGCAATCGCATATCGGCATAGAATATCGTATCAGCGAACCGTTGGCACTCCGTGTCGGTTACCGGGACGACCGCATTACAAGTGGAATCGGCATCCAGGTCCGCCAATTTCGACTCGATTACGCCCTCCTCCTCGGTGATCTAATCAGCACACACTTCCTGAGTCTATTATGGAATTTTTGATGTGCAGGAGCGTTAAGGATAGCGTCAATTCGACTTAAGGATTTGGATGAATCTGATAACTGAAAACCGACAACCTCTAAACGTTCGGTCTTGACAAGTTCGGTTGATCGCGTAGCAGAATCAGGAGCGGTGCCAAGACGACCGGAATCATCACTAACCCATCGAGCACGATAGGCAAACCGTATTGATCCGCCCAAATACCGACGACTTTATTTAATAATCCACCGACACCCCATGCCGCACCCATCATAAAACTCGATGCAATGTTTTCATGCCCGCGTAGGATCATTTGTGCTAAGATGATGTTAACCGTCATTGAACTTGAGAGCACCACGTTGCCTAAAAAGAGGAGCACAAGGAAACTCGGACCCTCAGTGTGTAGTGAGGCATAGAGAAGCGGTGGCGATCCGAGGAGTGAGACCAAGAGCAGGAGATAGGTATTTACTCGGGTGATAAGCCACCCACTTGACATGATTCCCATGGAACCCGCGAAGATGAAAAGGGCAATCACGAGCGAACGCGCCTGGTCTGAATAATTTTGGTCATCCAGATAGATAGATAAGAAGTTTTCCAACCCAACTGCAGTGACGGTTCGGAACGCCGCAATAATAAATAGCACGCTGAGGGGTAACAGGTGTGGACTTGCGACAGTCCAAAAGGATTCTTGCGGTCGGGGTTCCTCGTCTAACCTTCCGCGCGGCGTGACGGTCAGATCCAGCGACTTCTCGAATTTCAGCACTTTCGGCACTAACAAGGCTACAAGCACGCCGGGTACCATTTCCCAAACTAAGTATTCCAAGCCGAAACGGTATGGAATGAACATCAGCACCAACGGACCGAGTGCCCGACCGATGTTGCCGCCTGTGAGAAAAATGGAGATCCCCATGCCTCTCCCATCTCCAGCAAGCGCACCCGCATAAGTCGTCGCTTGTGGATGGAAAGACGCAACACCTAAGCCCCCAATCGTTAATAACAGATAGACGATCCGAGAGGACGGGGCGACCCACAGCAGGCTTAAACCGATTGCGGTCAAACCGACACCAAAGGTCAGGAAGTGGACCGTCCGGACCCGATCCGATAGCCATCCGAAGAGTATCTGTCCAAGCGAGCTAAAAACGCTATAGATCAAGATGAAGTTGCCGGCTAAACTGTTCCGTGTTGCAGCGGATGTCGCTAACTTTGTCAGTAGGCGAGGTTGCAGATGGGACAAGAGGGTCGCATAGGAGTCAAGGACGGTATGGGATAACGTCAGAAAATAGAACTGTTTCCGAGAAGACGCTTTAGAAGGATTTTGAGGGTTTTCCATGAGGTGAAATAGATACCGCTTTTCTATGAAGTTTAAGATAGTGTGCATTGTAAAACACATCCATCTAAAAAGCAAATCTTTTTTCTATGTGGTGGTTTTGTAAGCCCGAGATCGCCATTTCTTCTTGACAATTAAATTCTTCACATATACTATGATACGAATCCCTGAAACAGAAAACATTCACAATACACACAGCGAGCGCGCCTTTGGACAAAAAGCAAATTCAACGGGTTACCAAAATCGGTTTACCGACGGTCTTAGCAGTCGTTATAGCATACTTCCTTTTAAAAGAGATCGACATTCAAGAAATACCCAAAACCCTGAGCCGATTGTCAATCAAAGCGCTCTGCATCGGGTTCGGATGCTATTGTGTGTTAGTCTTAGCGAAAGCCCTCCGCTTCCGGGCACTGCTCAATCTTGAGAGTGGCGTCCATCAGGTCTTCCCAATCTTGGCGATGCACACCTTTTGGGGCAATATCCTCCCGATGCGGACAGGCGATGTGTCTTATGTCTATCTGATGCAACGCCGTCAGAAGGTGGATGCAACGCAGGGAGTCGCTTCGCTGCTGGTAGCAAGCCTGATAGATTTGGTACTGCTGATGTGCCTGGTGGTCGCTACGGCGTGGCTCCTGCGCGCTGCGCTTCAAGACACGTTTTCTGGCACGGTTCTCTATCTCATACCGCTTCTGATGGGAGGTGGCTTGGTCGCTGTAGTGGTTTTTGTCTACGCTGCACCGCATGCCTGTATGAGATTCGCAGAACGGTGTGCGAGGCCTCTATTGGCACTTGAAAAGCGATCGGTTTCGTGGACAGTCGATAAAGTTTTGGCAGTGCTTCAGGAACTCACGAGGTTCCGATCACATCGGCGGTTCTTGGAGGTTTGGCTATATTCTGTCCTGTGTCTCGCAATCCGTTTTGGGTTCCAATGTTACCTGGTCACCGAGATGGGTGTTGACATTCCGATGACCGAAGTGCTGTTCGCGCTTGCATTTACCAACGTTTTCAATCTGTTACCCATTCAAACCGTCGGTAATTTCGGGACAACGGAATTCCCTTTCGTCTGGTTGCTAAACCATTTCGGCACCTCTATAGAGGTCGCCACTGTTACTGGATTCAGTTTGCACATTCTAATCCTACTTTACTGTTTACCCTTAGGCGCGTTCGGGTTCTTGATGAAACCGAAGGAGAAATAATATGAGAATTATCGATCCACATGTTCATGTTTGGAAAAACGATCCCCAATTCCCATGGGCACCAGAGACGACAAGTCCACCTGAAGAAGATGCAACGGCAGAGATGCTCTTGGAATTGATGGCGGCGAACGGTGTAGAGAAAACCGTTCTCGTTCAAGTCATCCATTACCGCTGGGATAACAGTTATGCCGCAGATGCAATGAAAAGGTATCCCGATAAATTCATGGGTGTCTGCCGAATCAATCCCGAAGATCCGGATGCCCCCGATCACCTCAGCCGTTGGACGGAGGAGGATGGCTTCCACGGGGTGCGACTCAGTCCTTCTGTCGGTGAGGCGGGCGACTGGTTCGCGGGACCGTTGATGCCACCGATCTTCCGTCGTGCGGAAACCCTCGGGGTCCCGATGCTGATTCTCACAGGAGCGGAGAGATTGGCAGATCTCGTGCCACTTTTGGAACAACACCCGGACCTTGATGTCGTCATAGACCACATGGCAGACTGCTCGCCGGACGCCCCTGACAAACTTGAATTGCTGCTGAACCTCGCACGGTTTCCTCGCGTCTACGTCAAAATTAGCCACACATGGTCAATATCGGAGACAGGGTACCCGTGGACAGATACCTTTGAACAGGTTAAGAAGGTATATCAGGCATTCGGAGGTTCACGGCTGATGTGGGGAACAGATTGGCCCGTCTGTCTCAAACGCGCCAGTTATTCAGAGACTTTATCGGTCGTGCGTGATGAGATGGATTTCTTCACACCCGAAGACCGGGAGTGGGTGTTAGGAAAAACCGCACTCCGTCTCTGGCAATTCTGAAAATTTTTTCTCTTGACAAATTTTCGCGCGTATGGTATCATAAGAGAATTAAGTTAAAGGCAATAACGTATCCCCGTTCCCAACCCTCTGCAAAAAATAGCACCGTGGCAAGGCACCACGCTTTACAAACCCTTATACGCTTTTAAGGGTCAGGTTTCAACCTCACTCTATCCACACGGGAGGAAAAACGATGCCGTTCTGTCCACAATGCAATGCTGAATATAAGCTAGAAGTATCGATGTGTTCGGATTGTCACGTAACGCTCGTGCCACACCCCATACAAATGGAGGTTACGGAATATGGGGACTGGGATACGCTTGAATCTGTCCCGAATGAATTAGCGGGAAATATCCTCCAAAGTGTCTTGGAGGAGGACGGTATCCCTGCTCGCCTCCGCTGCCATGAAGCCCCTAATTATGGTGGCGTGAAAGGCAATATCTGGCAATCCGAATGGGGCGATCTGCTTGTGCCGGCGAATCTACTGCCACAAGCACGAGAGTGCCTTAACACCTATTTCGATTCATTACAAGACCGTTAAAATCCGCAGGCAGGTTGTCATGAAAGCCGATCAACTCTACCTCTTTAAAGAAGCAAAATCCCACAAATCTCACAGCCGCATGGCTAATAAGGTGCATGTAAGAGGACATCGTCGGCGTAACGGGAGTTACGTCAGGGAGCATTGGCGGAGCCGACCCAACCGAAGGTTTGGTACTTTCAAACGGATTAATTCAACAGAGGAGCAGCTTTCCTTCGTTGTCAACAGTGATACCTCAGATTGACACACCTAACAAGCCCTCTTCCTGATAACTGATAGCCACAACAAGGCACTTCTGAAAAAAATGCTATGATCTACTTTTTGCGACGCTTGCATGTATCCCATTGGACGTTCCGAGGCCTGCAAGCACACACGATTTTACTGTTTCTCATCGTGACGACTCCACTCTTCAGCGAGGTCTACCGTATCAAAAAAGGCGATACCCTTCTGATTGCGGTAGTCGGACAACCTGAATATACACACTCTGCACAGGTCCGCGAAGATGGCAGAATTAGTTACTTCAGTGGCGATCTTGACGTTGCTGGACAGACAGTCGAGACGGTCAACCAACAGATCCGCGAGTTCCTCATCTCAGAGGGACTTATCAGGAATCCCGTCGTCATGGTCTCACCGGTGCTACAAGAGAACGGCGTTTTCGTCGGGGGTGCAGTCAAACTTCCCGGACGCTACCCCATTTCCCCAGAAATCGACATCGGTTTATACCGTGCCATCACACTCGCGGGCGGTCTGGCAGAGAATGCCGATCACCAAGTCGTCCAATTAATCCGAACCGACATACCAGAGAAGGTCGAAATCTACGACCTCTCACCGACCCACCCTTACCGCGATATCCGCGTCAGCGTCAACGATCTCGTGTTCGTGATGCCCCTCAGTGTCGTTGAAGTCCAAGGACAGGTCCAGACCCCCGGCAAACTTTTTATTCGAGGACAAATTAGCCTTAAAGAGGCACTCGCCCGCGCAGGCGGTACCACCGAAGAGGCAGACCTAACCGCCATTGTCCGAGTCGAGAAGAACGGGAGTCTGTCCGAGTTCAACCTCGCCGAGCAGTTCTGGAGATCCACCCCGAACGATGCCCCTCTTCCTTCTTTGTCAGACGGTGACGTGTTGTTTGTGCCGAACGTCTTCAAAGTCGATCCTATCTATGTGATCGGCTATGTTCGTGAACCGGGTGCCCAACGGGTTCGCGGACCGTTGACAATCGCGCGAGCCATCGCGCTCAGTGGCGGGTTTGATGCAGCAGCGAACCGTGAGGAAATCCGCATTCACCGCCGCGATGGAACGCGTCAGGAAGTGCTATTCACATTTGATGTCGTTGAAAATGAGGCGCAACCGATTCTACTCTATCCGGGCGACGTTTTAGAGGTAAAGAAGAAATTTGAGATTAATTGGAATCTCGTCAGTACCATCGTTTATATCCTTGCGACCGGCGTGAGCCTTGTCGTGAACTTAACGAATTAAAGTGTCCCAAGCGGTATACTCAAGTTGTCATCCAGTTAAGAACAACACAAAGGAAAATAGGAACATGCATGCAAATCCCTCTGAGACAATTACGCGACTTGAAGCGTTGCTACAAGCCTCCAAGAAACAGAGCAGCGATTGGGAGACAAATCCGCTCTTCAGCGAATATTTCGAACAACCTGTTCGTTTTATTACGTATACAGGCATAAAGGATCTATCGAAAATTAAAACGAAGTCTTATCTACTCAGGGGCGTTGATCCTGATCGTGAAAGGATTCAGATAGCCAAACTTCATATTTTATTTGCATTTCCGAAAGAGAAGATGCCGGATGTGAAACCCTACGTGAAAATCAGGCCAGCCGTGAAAGCCCAGAACCTTCAACAGCTTGAGGACCCAAACGAACGGTTTCATGTTGATGACGAACTTCTTCAGCAGGCGCAGCAAGACAAATCTAACGTCAACCTTGTCACACGGACAGGGCATGTTTTGAATGGATGTATCCTGCATTTTGACAAATATATTCTCTATATGCAGATTGGAGGACAGGTCGTGGTTGTGTATCGGCACGGCTTGTTTGAGTTTACAATTCCAGAGCAAGAAGATTAACGCGCTGGGAACGCCCGGTTTGGTTGGTGCGGTTTCTGAACTGCACCTTATGTATTATTTTTCAGGATAAACATGAAAAACGTTATATTTCTTTTGATTGTAGGTTTTTTGCTCACTACTATCACATACACACACGCTGCACCTTTTACCTACCATTGGGAAATAGATGAGACCCCTTCAGGCTCTGAATCAGTATCTGTGGTGAAACCGGTAGAAGTAATACTTGTTGATGAACCTGTTAAAATAAGCTACAGCACAGCTTCATTAAAATTAAGGCAACAATACGGGGTATATTTATCGGATCAGTGGAATTCCGACCTTGCTCAGTTATTGCTTTCAACCTTGGAATCTGTCCCAAAACGCTGGTATCCGCAAGATGATTGTCAGTGATCACGGCTTCCGAATCGTCAGTTTAGAGACGGTAGACATTGTTGAGGGGTTGCCCTCGTTGGATTTGAAGATTTCCGTCTAAGATTGATTTTTGCGCGGCGATGTGATATACTAAATTCAACGAGGAGGGAGTTATGAGACGTTTTGGAACCCAGGGGCGCGTGTATCCAGATAAACACTATGTCGTCTCACGCACCGAAGAGATGGCTGATTTTATTGACCGTGTCAAACAGGGACGATACATTGTTCTTTTCGCACCGCGCCAAACCGGCAAAACGACCTTTTTCCGCTGGGCACTTGAAACACTCGCTACTGAAGATGCAACCTATTTCCCGATTCAGTTGGACTTTCAAATCGTTCGCAACATCGCGTCAACTACTTTTTACGAGCGGCTCTCCTACATGATACGTAGGGAAATAGAAATCGTTTTCCAGAAACGTGAAAAAAATCCTTCAGCAGCACTCACGCAATTTTTGGAGAAAACGGACATAACCGATAACTTCTCTATGATGACGTTTTTCCAGCAACTCTCAAACTTTCTTCAAAATCAGCGAGTTGTTATTATCATTGACGAGTTCGATGGTATTCCGCAAAGGGTTGTAAGCGATTTTTTGTATGCCCTCCGCCACATTTATCTGTCTGATGCGCCTCGTTGCCCGCACAGTGTCGGTATCATCGGGGTCAAAAGCATCAACCAACTCAACTATGATCGCTCTGTCTCTCCGTTCAATATCCAAGATGAATTCCGTTTGCCGAACTTTACGCTTGAACAGGTGCAAGAACTCCTTGAACAATATACAAATGAGATTGGACAGATTTTCGCACCAGAGGTTATTGCGTCCATTCATAGGCAGACCGCCGGACAACCTGTCCTCGTCAATCGATTTGCGCAAATTCTCACGGAGGAATTAGACATCCCAAAAAACGAAACGATTACGATGGAACACTTTACAACCGCACATACCCAACTCCTCCGCGGACAGAATACCAATATTGGGCATTTAACAACCAATATTCGCAAAGACCGACGCTTTGAAAGCCTGCTCATGCGAATTATGACACGTGATGAAGGTGTGGACTTCAATCTGGATGCTGACATCATCAGCGAACTCGCTACTTATGGAGTTATCAAAGAGGGAACAGACGGTATGTGTGAGATTCTCAACCCTATTTATCTCTACCGTATTATGAGAGTGTTCAAGCCAACCGTAAATGGATTGGAGCAGGAATATTTTCCTGAAGACACCAATGATGAGAGGCGTGAGTATCTTACACCGACAGGGCAGATTGAAATGGCATCTTTACTTAACAATTTTCGGGATTTCATCGCGCGGGCGGGATTCAGAATTCTGCAAGTACCAGACACACCGCAAGAGTCGGTCGGACGACACCTTCTACTCGCCTATCTCGATGAGTTTGTTAGGTTAGTTGGCGGTATGATGCACATTGAAGTGCAAACGGGACGCGGCAGAATGGACCTCATTCTCACACATAATCATCGAAAGTACATCGTTGAAACAAAGGTTTGGAGAGGCGAGAGTCGCTATCAAGCAGGTAAAAAGCAGCTTGCAGCGTATCTCAAGTTAGAAGGTGCAACAGAAGGCTACTATGTCGTGTTTGATCACCGGCAAGCCCCGGAGTCTCGGATCGAGATGGAAACACTGGACGGTATATCAATTCGGAGTTATATTATTCCTGTAGTGCAAGAAATTCCCTCAGGGGTCTCTGATCAGAGAACGGAAACACAGTAACAAAATTATACCATTTCTGATTGAAAATGCTTCAATAAACGAGCTCTTTGTAGCATAGGCTGTTAGCCTGTGCAATCTTTGAGGCGATCTGTCAATGCGATATAATCTCTTAGAAATGGTATTAGATGGAAACAAATTATGAACCGATGCTTTACATACACGCTTATCATAGCTCTCATCCTCGTGTGCATGCCAGGAGCGGCGAATAATACCGACATCCACGAAAACGCTGGCACTCGCGCCATGACCTTCCTCAAAATCGGTGTCGGCGCAGAGGCGATGAGTATGGGGGAATCCCAAGTCGCGGCGACCGATGACCTTTACGCCTCGTATTGGAACCCCGCGGGTCTCGCAAGACTCCGACAGCCGCAACTCGCACTCATGCACAACGAATGGTTCGCTGATATTAACCATGAATTCGTCGGGTTCGGACTTCCACTTCAAGGTGCAGGCACGTTTGGCGCAAGCGCGAGTTTCTTGTCTTTCGGGGAATTGCAGGGACGGGATCGGGATGGGAATGAAACCACGATTTTCCGTCCTTATGATCTGGCACTGATTCTCTCGTATGCCCGCGGTTTCGGCAGTTCACTCGCTTTCGGGGCAAATGCGAAATTCCTGCGTGAGCAGATCGCTGACGAAAGCGGAACGGGTATCGCTTTCGATCTCGGTGGACTCTATAACTTTCCTGAGATACCGCTCACACTGGGGTTCAACGCACAGCACGTCGGACCCCGAGTGCAGTTCATAGAGGAAGCGTTCGGGTTACCTTTTACCTTCAGAATAGGCGTGGCTTACAGGCTCTGGTATGACGCCCTCCTCCTCACGACAGACATCATTCGTCCCTCCGACAACGATATTGCCATCGGGGTCGGGGCAGGCTATACGATCGGTAATGTCTTACACCTCCGCACCGGCTATAAATACAAGATCGGCGGTAACGATTTAGGCGCGATTTCTGGACTCAGAGGCGGTTTTGGGTTGACGTTCCTCCGCTTCCAAATCGACTATGCACTCATCCCGTTCGGCGTTCTCGGATTAACCCACCGCATCTCCTTAGTCGCCAATTTTTAACTATTCGGACGCTGCCGCAATAAACGCCTCAAAGAGTTTACGTCGGTGTTCCCGAAAATCGGGGGTTTCAAGCATCCGCTCCGGATGGTATTGTACACCCAGCACAAACCGCTGTGATTTATTTTCCATCGCCTCAATAATCCCTTCCGTTGTCCACGCTGTTACCTCAAAACCGCCGCCCTTCTCCCTTACTGCTTGATGATGGGCGGAATTGACTTCGTCTGTGCGTTTGCCCGTGATTTGGTTGAGTCGACTGCCCGCGACAATCTCAATTGTGTGCCGAGAATCCACATCGTTCACCTTTGATTGACAGGATGCCTCTGTTGGGAATTCCGAGGGTATATCTTGGTATAGACTGCCCCCCATTGCGACCCCCATCACCTGAATACCACGGCAGATACCAAAAACGGGAAGGTCGGCAGCGATTGCCTCTTGACAGAGCGGTATTTCCAGCGCATCGCGATCTTCGTCAACATTATATAGGGTTGGGTGCCACTCGGCATCAAAGTTGTCTGGATGAATATCGCCACCGCCTGTTAGCAAGAGTCCGTCTATGTCGTCGAGTTTAAAATCCGATACACCCGGGTAGAGTATGAGAGGTATACCTCCGAACTCTTTAACGGCTTTAATATAATTATTAGAAGGGTTGTCCTCAATATTTTCGCCAAATGTAATTCCAATAATAGGTACCATATATGAAAGCCTCCTTATTAAGTAGTTTTTCCTTACATAAATTATACCCCATTTCAGAGCCAAATAACAAACCGACCTCACTCCTGTAGGCGGGAACTCCGATTCCCGACTGCTGACAACTATAAACTTGCATTATCTGAAAACGCGTGGTATAATTTCATAAAAGAACATAAAAGAATATGATACACGAAATTAACAAAAACGAATTATCCATTACAAAAGACGGCGCACCGATACTCACTTACTGTTACGGCGACCCTGAAAACCCTCCCTATTTTCATCCGCTCTATGCACCGGATGGACGGGTAGTCACCGAGGGGGAACACACGTCAGGACACTATCCACCAGGGATCTGTTTCACATTGGGAACTGTCAACGGCGAGCAACTCGACCCGAACACACTGACCCGTGAAAGAGAACCCTCGAACGAAGGTGCCTCGGAAGATTTCACAATTGTCACGACATGGAACGCGTCGGAACCGCTGCTCGTAGAAACGTGCGCCACGGATGTCCATCCACCGCAAACTGAAGTTCAAGTGCTGGACATCGCCATCGCGTTGTACGCACCTACGGCTTCGCTTGAATTTGCGGGTAACATCGGACTCGGATGTCGGACGGTTGAGATGGAGTACCGTAAAGCCGCTGATGCAAACGGACGTCTCGGCGAATCGGAAGTAAATGGGAATCGGTCGGTATGGGGAACGCTCTCCGGCATCACCGCTGCTGAACAGAGTTCTGTAGGGGTCGCTATCTTTCCGCATCCAACAAACGGTGAAACAACGTTTCTCGCGGAGGACACATCGTTCGGGTACCTCTTCGCACAGGCAGTTCCGTTCAAAGTGAACGTCGGACTGACGCGCACGCTAAAATACCGTGTTCTCGCCTATATAGGCGATCTCTTTACAGTCGATGTCTGGAAATATCATCAAGATTATATTGGGTGAGTCGATATAATGCGGCGCGTTCGATATAAAAAGGATAGAAACTCGGCGCATTTTGCAAATCCATATAACTACGCGATATAGATCGGATTGACAAGCGTCTCCGTCCCAAGGAAATCTATGAAAAACGATAGGCTTTTCCCACTCTACAATAAAAACGAAATCGCAGATGCACCGCATCCACCACCGCAGGTCCCGCAAGACGCAAGTACTTCTCGTGCCACCCCAACACACGCCCGCCGCGTTTACATCGAAACCTATGGGTGCCAGATGAACGTCAGCGACAGCGAACTGATGGCAGGCATCTTAGCGCGAAGTGGACACCAGACGGTCCCACACCTCGACGATGCGGATGTTGTCCTCATCAACACCTGCGCGATACGGGAAAACGCCGAGACGAAAGTTATTAATCGGCTGAAGCATCTGAACCACCGGAAACGTCGCGACCCAGAACTCATTATTGGGGTCTGTGGGTGTATGGCGCAACACCTCCGAGACCGTCTCTTGGAGGCTGCCCCTTATGTTGATCTCGTCATGGGACCGGACGCGTATCGGCAGCTGCCGACGGCTTTGGATTCTTTGGCACGTGATGTCGAATCGCATGTCTCTTTGACGGATCGCGATCCCTTTGTTGGGTTACGATTGGACAAAAACGAGGATTACGCCGACCTCGCACCGATCCGAAAAGAGGGGATTCGGGCATGGCTCACGATTCAGCGGGGCTGCGATAAGATGTGCACCTTCTGTATCGTTCCGTTCGTTCGCGGTAGAGAACGCAGCCTCCCCCTAAAACGCCTCGTTGAAGATGTCGAAAAGCTCGTTGATCAGGGGTTCAAAGAGGTCGTGCTTCTTGGGCAGACCGTCAACTCCTATCGAGATAATGGTGCCGATTTTGGGGAGCTCCTCTACACCGTCGGCGAAGTTAACGGATTGGAACGCGTGCGATTTACCTCGCCACACCCGGCAGACGCAACAGACAGCATGATTGATGCTATGGCGAATTCACCAGCCGTTTGTAAACATCTGCACCTCCCCCTACAATCGGGTTCAACCGAAGTCCTTCAGCGGATGCGCCGCACCTATACAGCAGAGGAATACCGGACACTCGTCTCAAAACTCCGTGAACGCGTCCCTGATATTGCCCTCACAACCGATATTATTGTCGGTTTCTGTGGTGAAACCGATGAAGAGTTCATGGAAACGTATCAGATGATGGCAGATATCCGATACGATTCAGCGTTCATGTTCAAGTATTCCGAACGTGAGGGGACACTCGCACACAAAGCCTTACCCGATGATGTACCTGAAACAGTAAAGGGAGAACGCCTCAAACGGATC
Organism: Candidatus Poribacteria bacterium; assembly: GCA_009839745.1. Classification (NCBI taxonomy): domain Bacteria; phylum Candidatus Poribacteria; species Candidatus Poribacteria bacterium. The sequence continues at coordinate 24,077 of VXPE01000075.1, read as the reverse complement.
ATTGAACTCCAAGAAAACATATCTACGGACCTCAACACTGCTGTCGTCGGGAACACCGTTGCAGTGCTCGTAGAAGGCGAATCCCGGCGCGACGCGGATAGATACCACGGAAAAACCGACGGTTTCAAGACGACTGTATTTCCCAAAGCGGACAGCCACATCGGAGATATCGTCAACGTTCGCGTTCACAGCACAACAGCACACACCTTAATTGGGCAGAAGGTCTAATGGACAAACTTAGAATCAAAAACAAGCTCGAAATTGAGAAGATGAAACGGAGCGGTAAGGCAGCAGCGACGGTGCTAAAGCGCATCGGAGCGGCAATCGCCCCCGGTGTATCGACTGCCGACTTGGAACGCATCTCGCAGGATACAATTGCCGAAGTCAACGCCACATCTTCCTTCTTAGGCTACCAGCTCCCCGAGCACGCGCCTTATCCCGCCACGATATGTACCTCCCTTAACGACATCGTCATTCACGGGATTCCAGACGAAAAGGAAGTGCTGCAGGAAGGCGACATTATCGGGATTGATACAGCCGTCAACATCGAAGGATACCACGGCGATAACGCATACACCTTCCCTGTTGGAGACATCTCACCGCCAGCCGCACAGTTGCTTAACGTGACACGCAGTTCTCTCTACGACGCGATTGCTGAAGCGAAACCCGGAAACCGTATCGGCGACATATCTTCTAAACTACAAGGCGGTGCAGAGTCCGCAGGATTCTCTGTCCTCCAGAATTTTGCTGGACACGGTATCGGGCGGAATCTCCATGAAGCACCAGAGATCCCGTGTCTGGGGGTCGCTGGCCGCGGTTTACGTCTGAGACCGGGGATGGTCCTCGCCATTGAAACGATGGTGAATGTTGGGCTGCCCGATGTCCAGATACTGGAAGACGGTTGGAGCGTCTCAACGCTTGATGGCACGTTATCCGCGCTCTTTGAACATACGGTGGCGATCCTCTCAGACGGACCCGAAATTCTAACGGGGAGCTCATTGTGGGATCTTTAAATAATTAACATCTGGGCACTGCTCCATTACATTACGCAGTGGTTTTTGCTATCTTCAAATAGCGTTTTAGCGATAGACCTCGTTGAAACCAACCAGAGACCTGCCCCAAATATAATGGAGAGCAGTCCAAGAGTCTAATAGTTTAAAAAATGAAAATTATAGGTATTATCACCGCGATCCTCATCTTTATCTCGCTCTATCTCGTCTTCGGATATGCCCGCATTGAAGGCACAATGCTCGAAGTTCAAAAAATCTTCTACTATCACGTCTCTGCTGCACTCACCGTTTTTGTCGCCTTCGGTGTTAATTGCGTATTCAGCATCAAATACCTCATCCAACGAAAATCCACCGACGATCTTCTCGCAGTCGCCGCGGCGGAACTGGGCCTCGTCTTTTGCACGATTGCGTTGCTGTCGGGTCCGATCTGGGCGCGATACGCTTGGAATACATGGTGGAATTGGGAAGCACGTCTCACGAGTACACTCGTCCTTTGGCTCATGTACGTCGGTTATTTTATGCTCCGTTCCGCGCTGGAAGGCGACAAACGCAGGCTTTATTCCGCCGTCCTCGGTATTATCGCCTACCTTGACGTCCCCATCGTCTATTATGCCGTAGACATCTGGCACGGAGGGTTGCATCCAGACCGTGGCACCAAATGGAATCTCGAAGCAACGATGCGGCAGACATGGATGGTGGCACTGCTTGCATTCATTATGCTGTTTGTTCTACTGCTCATCGTGCGGTATCGGATGAAGAAGGCGGAAGCGCGTTACGAAATCGTTCGGCAGAAATACTTAGGGGAGGCATCCTAAATGAAAATAGCGGTTCTTGTGAGTTTTGTGGTGGTTTTAGGTGTATTCATCTTTGCAACTCAAGCCCCAGTCACCTTGACAGCAGACGAAGTCGCGAAGGCTATTGAAGAAGCAAGTTCAGAATCCGAAGTTCCTGTAGATGAAGATATCTTAGCACAAGCCATGCAACTGTCCGTTGTGAAACTCGAAAAGGCACAAAGCACACGCCTCAAGTATCTTGCCTCCGCCTATTTGGTTATCTGGTTAGTCTTTGTTCTATATATCCTAAACTTGGATCGGAAGCAGCAGGAACTCGACAAACGCTTAGCACAATTGGAACACGAATCCGATGAAGACCTTCCTTTTTAAATCACAACAAACAATTAAGAAGCCACTCACAGAAGTCTTCGATTTTTTCTCTGACGCACATAACCTCGCTGCGATTACGCCGCCGTGGCTCCGTTTTGAAGTCCTAACCCCGGCGCCGATTGAAATGGTCGTCGGAACGCGTATCGACTATCGGTTGAAATTACGAGGCATTCCGATTCGTTGGCAGAGCGAGATTACCGAGTGGAACCCTCCATACACCTTCGCGGATGCGCAACGTCGGGGTCCGTATCGGCTCTGGCAGCATACACATACCTTTGATGAAACGGAAGACGGTGTTGTTGTAGGGGATACGGTCAAATATGCGGTCTGGGGAGGTGGACTCGTTAATAAATTTTTCGTGCGTCCGGATATAGAAAAAATCTTTTCTTACCGCACCGAACAGTTAGATGAAATCTTCCATCGGACTTAGTCTTCAGAGGAAAAACAGCAACCCCTCATAGAAACGGATGCGTGCGTAGTAGCGCATCACGCGTTCTACATGTCCCAGCGTCTGGTTGGCACCTTCAAAATAGCCGTGGGGCGGTTTGCCGCCTTCCCAAACCCCGTAATGCATGGCGGTGTGTTGTTTCGTCAGCTGACTGAGTGTAACACTCACGGGTTCCCAGAGAAGAGGATCTCCCGTCTCATGGTAACGAACGAGTGCTTGGGCATCGCGGACCCGTCCAAGCCCCCCGTTATAACTCGCTAATACCAAACGATGCTGATGTTCGTGTGGGCTTTCTCGGAAAGCGTTGTATAACGTCCGTAGGTGGCGCGTTGCTCCCGCAATGTTCTCATTCGCATCAAACGGGTCTTGGACACCAAGTTCCTTCGCCGTGGTCGGCATCAATTGCGTCAACCCCAATGCACCCGCCGCGCTTTTTGCCTTTTCGTTAAACCCAGACTCCTGCACAATCAAGGCGCACACCAATCGAGCGTCCAACGCTTCTTGCGCGGCGTGTTCCTGAATTACCCCTCTATACTTGAGAATTTTCGGGGTCAGCACAAGCAACCGCAGGTCCAACGGGAGGCTAATAACCAAACCGAGGACGAGGATTAAAGCGAGTGTTGCGAGAATAAGAATGAATGTCCGTTTACGCAGCATTTCTATTTACCCAAAATGGTTGTTAGTTGTCAGCTAAGAGAGGGTTTGGTTCGACCAGATCCCTCTTTAACTAATAACCGATAACCGATAACTAACAACTATTAATAGGACTTAGCATGTCCTCTTAAAGTCCCCCTGATAAGGGGGATTTAGGGGGTTAAATCACTGAAATATATTGCTTTTTCGCGCAATTTGCGTAAGTCATGATTAAAACAGATACCCCATCTGAATCGCGAGTCGATGTGCTTGGCGGGTCGCCCCTTTACGATGTTCGGAATTCTGCGTGTAGTGCCATACGTATAAGAACGAGGCATTCCAGCCATTCAGGGGACGGTAGAAGAACCGCCCACCGATTTCCGTTGTCCGTGCAACAACACCCGTCGGAAAGGGAAGTGTCCTGAAGTCTTCCCCATAAAACCGATCTGCGATTGTGCCTTCCCCCTGTCGCGTGAACACAGCGCCAACCTCTGCATCCGCGGAGACAGTTAATTGATAGGTGGCTGAGAATCGGACTGTATCGGAATCAGTGCTGATTGGATGTCCGATTACGTAGCCGAAGTGTGTGAACTGATTATCAGGCACCAGATGTGTGTAAGCCCATCGGTTGACGCGTGCGTATTCACTGTGAATTCCGAGGTGCCGCCCCAGGTATTGCGGATACCATGTCGCTCCCAAGAGCCATGCCACTGCATGTGGATCGTTCGCCTCAGGAACGTATTGAATGTCGTCGATGACCCATTCACCATACAAGCGCACGCCATCAATCGGTCGGATGGCAGCATCAAAGGCGAACATAACGTTATCGTCGGCTTTGGCGTTGTATTGCAGCGCGTAATAGAAAGTAATCGGATTTGCGTATTTCCATTCAAGCGTCTGGGCATCGCCACCGTAAAGCACCCATTCCGCGACCCCGATTTCCACGCGATCGTGGCATTGGTAATCGAGTCGGTGTCCACTGATGTAACGTTTCGCGAGATAGCGTTTTTCACCGTCATCATACCACGTTGAATCAAGTTGCGCCGTAAACGCTGTGGCTTTGAGTCGGTTTCCGAGTCTACTGGTAAGTCGGACCTGGTCAAACGGTGGCGAGTTATCGGAGATGCCAACGGTTTTGTATGGACTCGCCCCCCAAAAGAGCCAATCCCTGCCGACAAGCAGATCAAGGTGCGCGCTATTGACCTGCAAATAACCTCTCTTAAAGTCGCCAGTGTAGTCCGCACGCCAACGTTCAATCCGTTGCTCTGCCGTCTTCCCGTCCAAGGGGGGACTCTCAAAATTATGTCCCTCAAATTCAGAGTAGAGGGTTAGGCGCGGTGCTTCTCGTTTTTCGAGCTGCCCAAGTGTATAGTGAAACCCCCATTCAAACGCCGGAGCCGCTTTTTCTTGAGTCATCCGAAGTTGTGGCAGGAATCGCATCCGTCGTCCATCGCGGATCGCGAGTTCCTTCGCGAACTCTCGTTTTAATTTTTCTAAGAGTTTCCTATCTATCGCTGACGGAACGACAACGCCGCCGCGAATGCGCGATTCAGCCTGCCGTATCGCTCCTGCCACGTCTGTTCTTGACAGCGGTGCCGTGTGTCGATGGAACCCACCGGTGATACCATCGGTTTCCAACTTCGCGAGTGCCTCAGCAACCCAACCATCCAAATTCAACGGAACATTGGGTGCCCCGAATGCCGTGCTGAGAAAGAGCACAGAGGCAAAGAGAAGCGTGAAAGCGTAGAAGATTGGAAGGGTGGGAGTGGACGGCTCAGCCGATGATTCCCGATCGCTGCCAGCCGATCGCCACATCACTCTGCCTCCAATTTCTTAACATAGACATCAATACGTCGGAATTGCCACGTCCATTGAACGTTATAGAGGAACTGCCGTAGATCGAAACGATTGTCGTCTGGCGAATAGGATTCAGCGTGATAGGAGGGTGTTAGCGTCGTCATTTTGTGTCGATTGATAGCGTAGTATCTGAAAAACCGTTTGACCTTCTCGGCAACCTCGAATGCGGACAGATGGTCCCACTCCTGGACCAATTTTTCAAACATACTGACAGGACCGCACTGCTCCATTTTTCGGAGTTGTCCGAAACGACTTAATTCGGCGTAAGTCATCCCCATATCGTCTTCATCGGTTTGCGTATAGGTTTCGGTTATCGGTTCCAGTTCTGCTGTCGGTGGTGCGTCAACGATTTCCGAGAGAGCCGTATAACCGAGATTGTGTATAGCCCAATTCAGGAATCGACGTAAGTCGTGTTTGCTAATCCCACCGATCGGGTTGATGTCGCCGCTGCTGCAATCATATTTTGTGAGATACCCGCGTAGTGCTTCGTCAACATTCCCCGTGCCCAACACAAGAAGTGTGCCGTCTCGATTCCGCACCCACGGCATCATCTGCGCGAGCAGATAACTCAGCACCATTCGCAATCGTGCCTGTATGTTCTGGAGTGCCTGATTTTCTCTGTAACTGCCCCCTTCAACCTTAAATCGAGGGGTCTTCTGTGTAATACGGGTAAAGAGCGTCTGCAACGCAGTGACGAGTCCATCCATATTGATGTTGAGATGATCGGCACCGATCTGCTCCGCAAGCTGCTTCGCGCGTTTTTGGGTGTCGCGAGAACTATTCTCTGTCCCGATGTAGCATGTATACAGTAAACGATTGGCGAGGACACGCGGATCCGTGAAAACGTCGGGAGTTTCACCCGCATTCAGCCACCGTTCTACATCGCGAATCACCGTGGCATCCTTGTCGCGTATGGCTTTCGACACCAACTGACACATCGAACCGACAAGCGTAGCAACGGCACCACTGTCAGCCCCCCCAGAGAGTGGAATGAAATACCCACCCGCACCCGATCTGCGTAGATAATCCCAGAGCCAGCACGCCGGACCCAAAGCGATCTCTTCCTCAGGTTCATGCATCTGTGGCTCGATTGGCAGAGAAGATTGGAAGATTGGAAGATTGGAAGATTGTCCGCCGCTCCTGCTATCCTTCCCTCCTTCCATTCCCACATCAAAATCAATATCTATCTGCGGTAACGGCTCCATTTTGCTTGCCTGGACAGCTCGACTCGCCTTCGCACCACGATACGCCCGCACGTCGTGAAGGTTCACCGTCGCGGTGACGACTTCCACATTTTTGAGGGAGAATTGGGAACCTTGGGCTAAAATCTCGCCGTTTTGGGCAATCAGTGCACACCCATCGAAATAGAGTCTACCGCCGTCGCATCCCTGTTGGTTGGCATAGAGATAGACCCCACCGTTTTTGGCACTTGCGTTCCTGATGAGCGCGATGCGGGTGTCTAATTTCCGTAATTCGTGGTGAGACCCTGATCCGTTCGCTATGATTTCAACACCCGCATTACCGAAGTGTATGTGTGGACTCATCGGCACAAAGAGTTCCTCGCAGGTCTCCGATGCCAAAAATGTGTCCCCAGTGGCAATCGCCGCGATGCCGATAGGCACTGTCCGCTGACCTGTCAGTTCGGCGATCTCGCGCGGAAGTGTATACGGTTCGGTATTCCAACCGCGTTCCCATGCTGTAAACCAACGATGTTCCCTGTAATTACCGTCGCTCGCCAGGACCATCTTGGGACGAATCAGCAGGAGTGTGCCATCCAATACGAAGACCCGACAGTTATATCGGACGTTCTTATGCATGACAGGCATCCCAATGTCACACAGAATACCATCCGTCCGTCCGCTTTTGAGGATGCATGCCAGCGACTCCCAACTGTGCAGGAGGGTGTCCAATTCCAGAAAATGGTCTTCACAGGAGTACCCTGTAATCTCCAGTTCCGGTCCCAACCGATACCGAGCCCCGCGTTCCTTCGCAATCTCTATGGATTCAATAATACGCTCGGTATTCCCTTCAAAATCGAGACTCCATTGATTCAGGTTGCACGTTGCGAGGACCGCTTTCATTGCCAACTCCTTATTGCCAACTCCTTATGTTTTATCCTCATAGCGCGTTGAAAGTTAGGTCTTCTGTGGTTTCTTACGCGCCGCCGGAAATAGGATATTGTTCAGGATTAACCTATACCCCGGTGAATGTTTGTGCAAATCAAGGTTCGTTGGTATTTTTCCCTCACCGACAAGGTGACGGTAATCCTCCGGATCGTGTCCACCGAGGAATGTAAACGTCCCCTTCCCCAATTTGCCGTGGATGTATTTTGCGTAGTTGCTACCTTCTACCTGCCCTAAGATGGTCACAGAGCCACGAATCTTGTCCATATTAAAGGATGTCGTCTGTCCGAGATACCCCGGCACAATGCTTACGTGATTCTGCGTGAGCATCGTCGGAATGGGATCATGTTTCGCAGCAAACTCAAAGAGTTTGAAATCCTCAATCCCGCTCTGTGCATCCCGATCAGGATTCGGGTTGTCAATGTCTGAGAATTCGTATCGGAATGGGTTCGTGTAAAGGCTAAAATTCTCAAATGCCAAAGTGCGCTGAAAGTCGAGGTGGATATGGGCATCCGATTCAATCGGTGTCCCATCCAATTCAGGCGCAACAATATCGAGTGCCCCCCCGCGTGCCGCCAGAGCAATGTCAAGGGTTTCTGGCGCAGAACACATGGCAAAAACAAACCCACCGTTGACGATATAGTCCGCGATCATCTGTGCCGTCTGCCCTTTATGCCGCGCCACCCGACCAAACCCTGCCGCTGTGGCGGCTTTTTCAAACATCAGCATCCGTTGCTGATACCAGACCTGCGTGGAAAATGCGGCGTGGAACTTACCGTGCTGACCTGTAAAGTCCTCGTGATGGAGATGAAGCCAGTCGTACCCTTCTGTTTCTAACACCCCACTTTGGACCTCTTTGTCCCATATTTCATCGTAGGGAATCTCTGCATAATCTAAGGCGATTTTGACTGCATCGTCCCAAGGATCTCGGTAGGGTGATGCCTCTGAGGGGGCATACACAGCGATTTTGGGGGCTTTTTCCAAGAGAATCTCGTCCATGTTGCTACCTTCGAGAACAGATTCCTTTATACTGAGGTAATCGGCGTGATTTATCGGTTCAAAGCGCACTCCCATCAACGCCGCGCGTATCCGCACGTCTCGCGAGTCGGGTAGGACGAACGCACCCCCGCGATAGTTCAACCACCAGTAGCATCGGTACTCTCGCGGAACCTCTAATGCCCAGTATGTCAGCCCGTAAGCCTTGAGGTGGTTGGTCTGTGCCCCGATCTCCATCGGTATCAGGAGCCATTCCGCACCAGCCACGTTTACCGTCATCAAACACAATAGTAATATGAAAACAGAGATTTTTAAACGATTCAATTGCGTGTCCCTTCTAATTCGCTTTTCCAAGAGCATTAGGGTTACAAACCCCTCCCACAGTGAAAAGCGGTCAAGAAACGATTATTTAAAACCTAAAACCGCGGGTTCGTGTCCAAACACAATCTGCCCGTTGGACATCATCGGTGCTTCAGTTGTTTCCGGGTTCTGCGTATCAATCTGCCAGAGTTGTCCATTATTCTCATAGAGGATCCAGCGTCCCTCCGACGGCACCCATACCGGATGCGAGCCCCCTTTTTGCGTTAACTGCCGCTCCGTGGGTTCCCCTGTATCTGAATAGGTCATGAGCCAGACCTGTGGATAGGTGCCTTCTGTTCTTGTAAACGCCAATTGGTTCGGATTCGCAGGGGACCACGTCGGTTCCGTATCATCAGCAGGGGATACCACAATCGGCTCTATACTTTTTGTCACTTGGTCAAAAGCGTAAATGTTCCGAGCATGTCTTTCGGCATCCGGATTTTCGATTGTTCCCGCTGTGACGTAGGCAAGCACCGTGCCGTCCCTGTTCCATGCGGGTGTAAAACTTTGTAACGCCGTTGACGGCACAATAAACTCGGATTCCGTCGGAATATGTCGGATGATAACGCGGCTCCGATTTCCATACTCAGGACGCGCATAGGCAACATAATCCGCATCAGGCGATATTGCCACATCTCTTGCCATCTGTCGGCTGTCAAGTAGGAGCGCACCGCTGCGCTGTTCACGACTCCGGACGATAACGTTTCCTTCCCTGTCTTGAAAGATGAGTGTCCCATCATTCGCGACGGATGGATTATGTCCGGCACCCAATGGCGCATTGGTTCCATCCGAGGCAAGTCCCCAGATTATATCGTCATAGGAAAAGTAGATGTGCGCTGGCAATTGTCCCGTTGAAGATACCACTTCTGCGGTAATGCCATCTTTCGGCGTAAAACGCTCTTCGTTCCCGAGTTCCCAACCTACCCCGTTGGCTCTCCAGAGAAAACCGATGCCTTTTGTCCAATATTTCCACTCCTCGTTCATGCGTCCATTCCGGGTGAGCCTAAAAATATCTTCAGGTTCGCCATGCTGTTTTTTGATTGCCCACCGTCCCCCGTCCTCAATTTCCGCCATGTTCCCCTTTTCGTCGATGTAACTGGCGAGGATGTCGATATCAATGTGCGGCGTCGTCTGTCCTGAAAATACACTGACCGCTGTAGGTTCACCGCGCGTCGGGCGGCGCGTGCCGTATATTCCGACCCCATCGGTGATTCCCGTTGCTCCGTCATTGTTTGCGTCCATGATTGCCATGACATAGTAGGCACCCGGTAGAACACTGACCTGATAATTACCGTCTCCCGCCAGAGAAATTGGCATGGCGATCGGTGCGCTGAAATCAGGGCTATAAGAGAGGGTCAAAATACCCTGTTGAACGGAATGCCCATCCCACGTTACGCGTCCTGCGATCCTGCCCTGTTCGATATGTGCTTCAATGCCCGGGGGTGCGGCGTGAAGGTGTCCGTTCGCGTCGTAACGCCCGCTTATCACAAGTTCGATGTCTCGGTTCTCACCCTCCATAAGGACGATCGGAGCCGGGGGTTGTGTCGTGATGTCCACTGTTCCATAACCACCCAAGCCGTCGCCTTCACTGTATCTACCGTTTTTATCGGCATCAGAATTAACAATAACGTAGTATTCCCCCGGCGGGAGCGCGATGCGGAATATACCGCCTGCTGCGGTTTCTCCGCTCGCAATCGGTGTAACGAGAGCGGGTTCGGCGTATACCTCAACACGTGCCGTTGCATCTTCAGGTAGCGATACATGTCCTGTGAGTATACTCGTATTTTCGGTCGCCGTCCTTCTACGGGTCTGATAGGTCGCCGTAATCGCTATTTCAATATCTTCGGTGAACTTATTCGGCGAAATGAGTACGGGTTCGGGGAATTCGCCACGCTTCCGCATATCTTCGACACCGTAGAACCCGAAGTCGTCGCCTGTGTCCAATTTGTTCGTGTTATTGTTATCCACAATCGCCATCAGGTAATACTTCCCCGGCAGCAGATTCAACGCCCACGCCCCTGTATCCGTGACGGGACCAATACCCGCGCGATATTTCCAAGATAGATCCGTATACGCAAGGATCAAGGCTTTCCGATTTCCAAGGCGGGCTTGAGGATTCACAGGACCTTGACCGATCTTGAGTGAGCCACGACACCCAGATGTCGCCGTCCGCAAAGCCGTCTGGAATCGCTGGAGTTGACTCGGCTCATATTGGGAGGTTGGAACGATCTTAAGTTCCCCTTTAATACGTGCCGCACGCGCCGTTATCGGAATCTCTAAGCCCCGAATCTTCTGTCCGTTATCTACCGCAATTAACTGATACCCCTGCGCTTGGTCGTTCCAATCGGTGATACCGAGGATCCCCAAGCCGTCCCCCGCATCGAATTGCCCCGATTTATCCACATCAACGTAGGCAACGATATAGTAGCGACCCGGCTCAACGCGGATCGTGAATTGTCCATCGCCGAGTTGGGGGATCCCGGTGGTATACAACGCTTTGAGTTCTTTATCCCGGTAGACCGACACGCTCGTGTGGGAGAGATCCTGTCCCTCCCAGATAACACTTCCGGATAGGGTGGCTGTCATTCTTTGGGTGGCGGCGTTTTGTTGGGCAAAAATTTCTTGGCAGAAAACCAGCCCGATACTGATGACGAGTAGTAACGGTATCAATCGTTTCATTTTTTATTCCTGTTCACATGTTTTTCTCTTGCTTTTACAATGTTATTTTCAAATTGTAGTTTAGATTACAGATCACTTTGCTGTAGGCAGCGCAACCCGCCTGTTCCTTGATTCTGATTCAGACGTGGCACTGAGATGATTATATGGTAACATATACAGGTATAATTTGCAAGCGGCGAAATTTCCGAGTGTGTAGATGTGTAAATGTATTTGCTTTTGTCTCAACGATGTGTTATAATTGTATATAATTTACCGATGCGGGTGGAAGCACAATCTGTTTTCTATCCTTGAGGAAATCTACTCGCGCTGAACCTCAATTTGAACTCAAAGAGGAGCAATTGACAATGAGAGTAAAAGTCTATTACATCTGTGCTGTACTGCTGATGTTGAGTCTCTCGGCCCCCGTGGTCTTCGCAGATCCAGGTGCTCAAGAAGATAACCTGCTTGGGTGGTGGCTATTTGATAGCGAAAAAGACGAGATGGGGAACTGGGACGATATAGATCTCCACGGTGCCGAACTCAAAGGTGGTCAGCTGATTGTGGAGACAGGAAAATGGGCACACGCCCTCGAATACAGTGGACCCGACATTGAAGAGAAAACATTGATGACCTGGGTCGCTCTGGACAACCTCGCCGCGACGAAAGGCTCAGCACTCACGTTAGATAAAGCCACAGAGGACCAATTTAACGCGATTGTCTATGCCGAACGCCAACCGAATCAATGGATGTCTGGAAGCAGTTGGTTCCACCGCACGGAAGACTTCCCAAAAGCGCACAACGAGAAGAAGGAAGGCGAAATGGTTTACTTAGCCTTCACTTACGAAGATAAGGGTGGAACTTACAAGATTACGGGATACCGCAACGGTGAGAGCCTCGGCAGTTATGAAAAGGGTGAGATCAAAACCTGGCCCACAGGTGATGCTGAAATAATTTGGGGAAAACGGCATACAAACGGACTCGGTGGTCCCGGAGAGCTCAACGCGCACATTGAAGAATCCCGAATCTACGCCGTCGCGTTGACCGAAGCTGAAGTTAACGGAATGGAACCCGAGAGTCTCGATGTTGTCCCCCAAGGGAAACTCGCGACCCAATGGGCAAAGCTTAAACGGAAATAGGTTCTTAAGGATAGGGCGAAACCCAAGTGGATTCGCCCTATTTCAGATGAGGTTAACGGTAGTTTTCGACCATGATGGACGTTATGAAAAACCGACTCGCCCTGCTCCTCATGTGCATCAGTCTCTATGCCGTCCCTCTCGCAACTGCTGAAGAACACGTTTGGACCTTTGATAATGATGCCTCCGATTGGGCACCCGCGAACGGCAGCTGGGAAGTCGGAGAAGGCATCTATAAACAAACGACACGCTGGGGTGAAGCACAAAAGGCATTGGTTGACGGGGTAGAATGGGGAGACCATACGTTGGAAGCGAAAGTCCGTATTGATGACGGACACTGGGGCGGTATCGTCTTCCGAGCACAAAATGAATTTGAGTACTATGTGTACCTCATCTGTCCGAAAGAGAATAAGTCGGAGTTATGGCGACACAAACGCAGCACTGCTTTTAAAGACGGATTTGAAGCACGCGATGAAATCGAACACGACATTGAACCTATCGGACTCACGCTGACGCGCAACGAATGGTTCACGCTCCGAGTTGTCGTTGAAGGCAGTCGCATCGCAGTTGCGATTAACGACATAGAACAGGGTGTCTTTCTTGATGATGCCTATCCCGTTGGGAAAGTCGGTGTCTGGACGTGGGATACACAAGCCAGTTTTGATGACGTGAACGTGAAGGGTAACACCACAACATCCCTTACGGCAATTGAGCCTCAGGGGAAACTCGCAACGTCCTGGGCAGCTATAAAGAGACAGTGATAGACCCCGCCCTAAAGGGCGAGGCTTCTGCAATCGTTAAGCAGAAGCATTTGTGGTTTTCAGAAGCGGACTACTCGCTTCAACGGAGATACCTACAATTTTGTTAAACAAAACAATAGGATTTACTTCTCCTAACGCAAAGGAAGCTACCCCTTCCTTAAGGATATTGATAGCAGCGTTTTGGTCGCGGTCAAGATATGTATCACATTCAGGACACTGCCAATGACGATCTGTGAGCGTGAGGTTTTCATTTTTATGTCCACACACACAACAGCACTTTGTGGTGGGAGTCCATCGCCCAATCTTCAGCACAGAGCGGATACGCTTATGAGATTGATGCTTGAGTTTTCGCATGAACTCACCGAAGGCAAGATCGGAGACCTGTTTACCCCAAAGGCGTTTCATTCCTTCAAGGTTCAGGTCCTCAAAGAACAGAATATCAAACTCACGACACAACTCTATCGCAAGTTTCCAATGATGATCGGTTCGTTGATTTGCCGTTTTCTTATGGATACGCGCAACTTTCTTGCGTTCGCGTTCTCGATTATGAGACCCTTTGACCTTGCGAGAATGCTCCTGCTGGGCTTTCGCCAACTTCTCGGCATTCTGTTTGTAGAACATCGGGGAGGCAGGCTTTTCACCATCACTGGTAGTCAAGAAGTCTTTGATACCAAAATCAAACCCTTCGGCTTTACCCGTCTTGGGTTCGTATCGGACTTCCGTAAAATCTTCTGTGAGGGTGATATACACATCTCCAAGTGCGTCCCTTGTAACCTGAACGCGAAGGATTTTACCTTCAATCGCACGATGCAAGGCGAAGCGATACCAGCGTCCATTCAAGCGGATTTTGTAGGTCGGATGGTTTCTCTGGTGTTTCTGTTTCTCCAAAACTTTTTCAAGCGGGGCTTGTATGCCATCAAACGTCATTCCCTTGTATTTCTTACACGACTTGAATTGGGGGTGTCCGCGTCCAAGCGTTTTCATTTCTCGAAAGGACTGTGCCAAACGTTTGAGCATGTTTTGCAGAGACCACGAATACGGGATATGCCAATGCTGATACTTCTCAAGTTTTTTGAGTCTCGTCAAGTGCTTGGACATTTTAGAATACGAAAGTCCCTTCCCATAGCGGCGGTAATACCGCATAGAAAGCCCAATGAAGTGATTCCGCACAACGCCGATGATATTCAAGTCGTCGTGCAAATGCTTCAAAGACTTATCATGAAAAAGTTTGTGTGTCGTGTTTCGCATGGTATATCAGGTATCAGGCGTTTATCCCCTTCTAAGTGGGAGGCAAGCACATTGCCGAGTGGCAACGCTTAGAATGCTTGCCAACCTGATACTCTAATTATACCACATTTTTAACTCAATGTCAAATGTTTTTTGACACAACCATAGGCGGTGTCTACATCCCCGCCTTAAAAGACGGGGTTTTGACACCGAAGAATTTGATAAACTTACACCTACCGAAACCAAATAAACGTCCCTAACGTGCATACAACATAAAAAAATTTAACCGTTAACAACAAAACGTTACACTTTTTGCTATTTTTATCTTTTTTTCTCGTAGAAGACCAGACACGAAACGTCTATAAACCCTTACAGTTATTGGGTTTTGTGTCTATAACCTATACACCCGCAATGTTACACCAAGTGTAACATTTTTACCGAAAACTCTCATTATCTCAACGCGTTTTTCAGGCGCGATAGGAGGATTTTAATGGCAGATGTAGGAAGTGCTGCACCGGATTTCACACTCACAGGTGCAGTTAACCAAGAAGATGTTGAAGTTTCATTGAGCGACTACGCAGGCAAAAATTTAGTCGTGCTTTTCTACCCGCTCGCTTTTTCACCGGTCTGTGCTGAACAGGTGCCAGATTTCAACGAAAGTTTGTCAGCGATTCAAGCGAAAAATACCGAAGTCATCGCCATCAATCGCGATTCAACGTTTGCCCATAAGGCATGGAGTGAAGTGCTCGGTGGTGTCGATTTTCCGCTTCTTGCCGACATGAACCTTACCGTCTCTAAGCAGTTCGGTATGGCACTCGAAGACGTCGGTATTACCACGCGTGGTGTCATTATCATCGATACGTCTGGCAATATCGCCTTCAAACACGTCGAAGCGGCGCCCCCCGACAATACGTTGTCACCTGCGCAAGTTCTGGGTGAGTTAGACAAATTGCAATAAACCTTTTAGAGCAACCGGGACCGTTTGCGCGGTCCGCGTGCCTCAACCTTATGAAAAAGTGGGCATCTGGCGAAACTGCAAACCGTGACTCTCTACCTGCCAACGCCCGCTTTTCATTTTAATTTTCACAACATTGACAACGCCGAAAGGATATGGTATAATACCATTAATGCGGGTGTAGCTCAGCGGTAGAGCGTCAGCTTCCCAAGCTGAGGGTCACGGGTTCAATTCCCGTCACCCGCTTAAACATTTGCCCACTTAAAGTATTTAACTGGAAATCGCCTAAAACTGAGGAAATCCATGGCACGAGACCAACGCTTAACGAAAGAAGAAATCCAAGAAGACAAATTTATTGAAGGACTTCTAACAACCTACCAGTTCCTTAAAGAGAACCTGCGAACCATCATCATTGTGGTGGGAATAGTCCTTATCGCTGTCGCAGGCTATGCGGCATATTATCAGAATCAGGAAAACCGCCGCGCTGAAGCAACAATCGCGTTGCGGGACGCCACCGAAACCTATCGAACCGCCGAGGAAAGTCTTTTCGATGCAGAGAAATTAGCGGAAAGTGAAGAATCCCTCGCATCCGCCCAGACGCAGCTGCAACAGGTCTTTGAGAAATATCCGAATACCGCTTTTGCTGACCAAGCCCGGTATCAATACGCGAGTTCACTTTATTATCAGGGCAACTACGCAGAAGCACGCTCACAATTCCAACAGATTATTGCCAACCATCAACCCGAAAATCAGATCTACAGTCTGTACGCGCAGAAGGCAATAGGCAACACCTACGAACAGGAAAGCAACTACGAAAAAGCCGTTGACGCTTATCAGGCAAAAGCATTCCCGCCCACACCAGAACTCCCAGCAGAGATTCGGCAGTTCGTGCTTGCCGAAGCCAAATTTAATCAGGCAATTGTTTATGAAAAGTTGGGGAACGCCGATGCCGCGCGTGCCGCATATAAAGAGATCGTGGACGAATTCCGGACGACCCTTGAAGTCGGCATATCACAAAAGAGCCTTGAGGTCATTGAAGACGCAAAAGTTGTTATCGCTGCTCTCGGTGAAACGTTGGACCTCTCAAATGCGGAAAAACTGGAGAGCGAAAAGCGTTACTACGAGGCTTATGTCGCCTATACCGACGCGATTCGCACCTATAAAGTCAACAAAGACATTCAGGGCGGATTATCCACGGAGCTCCGAAAGCAGATCGGAAGTTTTGAAAAAGAAGCGATCACATTGATAAATAGCATTCAAAACGCCCGTCGTGCCGACGACGAAGGCAGAGAAAGTTCAGCACTTTACAGTTATGATCTGGTTGTTGAACTTGAAAAACTGGGGTTAAGTCGCCGCCTTTATGAGAACGCGCTGCTCCATTACAAACGTCTCGGCTCCGTCCAGTAATTTTAGTTTTACTAACAATTTTTCTACTTTAATATTTTTTAATATTAAGGAGCAGCAATGATGCTTTATAAATATGGTCGTCCGCCTTACTTCGCTGCCAAACCCCTCGGATTCGCTATTTTAGGAGTCCTTTTTTTAACCCTGCTCCCTTTTGCATCGTTAGGCGAAGCGGCACCGACAGGACACCTGGCGTATGCAGTCAACGGATTCGATGAAAACCTCGGTCGCTTCGATTGGAATCTCTATACAACAGCAATCAAAGGCACGAAGGATTTGAGAGCGATTCCTTTGAACCTCAAAGGGATGTATCCCTCGTGGGGTCCGAACGGGGATACCCTCTATTTCATTCAACGGGATGCTGGGCACTCTAACGTTTATTCCATTAATCCCGAAAATCCAAAGAACAAGAAACTCATTACACCCTCGGCTGGCACGTATCGGTTTCTCTCCGTTTCTCCCAATGGCAAAAAACTCGCTTTCAACGGTTGGACAATAGATCAACTTCCGCAAGAAAATCAGATATGGGTCCTGGATATCGAGACGGGTGAGATGGAAGTTATGACGCAAGTCCCGCATCAAGGATGGCCCTATTCATTTTGGGGAATGTCCTGGTCGCCAAATAGCAAGCGACTCGCCTTTTCGCTCTCCAGACCCGGTTGGTTGGAACATCTCTACCTCTTAGACGTTGAAACCAAAGAGATAGAAATCTTGACCGAACTCCATAAAGACTTTTATCCGGTGTGGGCACCCGATGGGCAACGGATCCTCTTCCTCAGATGGAACAGAGAGTTTGATACGTTCTGCACAATTGATATCGAAACCAAAACGATTGAGGCGTTGTTCGATGTAGACAAAGCCACCGGGTATTGGGCAGACTGGTCGCCTGGCGGAGACTATATAGCATATTCTCGGTGGGGGTCGATCTATCTTTATGACTTCGCCACCGATGAAACCGAAGTGATCGTCGAGGTCGATGGTAGCGTTTTTGTCATTGCTTGGTTACGCGACGGAGAGCTACTGCCAGTCGAACCGCAAGAGAAGTTAGTCACGACGTGGGGCAACCTTAAGCGTAAGAATTTTTAAATGTTCGCAAGGCGTTAAATGAAGTCTTCTGTGGGTTTTCGTTTTTCTGTTATATCCGCCTGCGTGTTTTTGCTTGGGGATTTCTGCGTATTGTTGCAGGCTGCTGTCTTAGTATAGAATGGAAAACTGTAGCCCGTAAGCGTAGCGGAGGGGTTTTTGCTTGGGCGTTTCCCCTTAGGTCTACGGAGAGGCACGTTATCTGTCAAACCCACCTGACCGAACCGCAAGGAATAATTAAAAAGTGGTATCCAGTGTTGAAAAAGCATTAGAATACGACAAAATCCGTGCACTCCTGAAAAAATACACCGCTTCTCAACTCGGAACGGCACGTGTTGACACCCTCGCGCCCTCTTGCGATGTCGATAAAGTCCGCTATCTACTCACGTTGTGCAGTGAAACGAAATTCTTTCATCAAGTTTACGGTGGAATACCGCTGAACGGTTTAAAGGATATCCGCAAATCGCTAACCCACGCTGCCAAGACAGGCGCGCTTTTAGATGCTGAGGAACTTCTTGATGTCCGAAAGGTCGCACAGATTCCCGAAGACATCCATCGTGTCTTCAAAAAACGTGATCGGGAGGAGTTTCCCAACCTCTTCGCGATTGTCGATGCCCTGCCGGTGTTCCCAGCGTTAGTTGAAGCAATCAGCCATTGCATTGACGCTGACGGAATACTGCTGGATCGCGCAAGTCCTGAGTTGCGCGCCCTCCGTCGCAAATTGTCGCGTCTTCGTGAAAATATACACCAAAAGCTCGAAGCGACGCTGCGTTCACCGGAACATCAGAAAGCAATTCAGGAACAGGTCATCACCTCTCGAAACAATCGGTATGTTATTCCAATAAAACAGGAAGCGCGTTCATCTTTTCGAGGCGTCGTTCAGGGACAATCTACAAGTGGGGCAACCTTTTTTGTAGAGCCTTTGGAAATCGTCCAGATGAACAACGCCCTCCATGAAACCGCTGAAGCCGAACAACGTGAAATTCGACGCATCCTCCTTGACCTCACCGATCGCGTGCGCGACCACCTACACGAATTGGAACTGTCTCTCGATCTGTTAGCAGAATTCGATTTTTTGAACGCGAAGGCACGTTTTAGTCTCGCGTTAGACGCCGTTGAACCGAAATTGAATACCCGTGGTGTCGTCAAATTGATTGAAGCACGGCATCCGTTGTTAGAATTCCATCTTCAAAACGAGCGTCCCTCGGATGCCGATTCGGATAGAAGCACGGATCTACCAACGCGTGTTGTGCCGACAAACATCCATATCGGTAAAACGTTCAATACACTGATTATCACCGGTCCGAATACGGGTGGCAAGACCGTTGTTCTCAAAACGGTCGGGCTCTTAACGCTCATGGCACAATCCGGCTTACATATCCCAGCGGAACACGGAAGTCAGGTCGCTATCTTCGACGAGGTCTTTGCTGACATTGGCGATGACCAAGGTATAGAACAGAGTCTGAGTACTTTCTCCTCACATATCACGAAGATTGCGGAGATGCTTCGGAAAATCGAACACGCCAAATACTCGCTCGTGTTGTTGGACGAGATCGGTGCCGGAACGGATCCCAGTGAAGGAACCGCTCTCGGTATGGCACTCCTTGAGTGGCTCGGTGAAAGACAGGTGAATACCATCGTCACAACGCACTATGGCGCGCTCAAAGCGTATGCCCATACACAACACACCATGGAGAACGCTTCAATGGAGTTTGACTGGACGACGCTGCGTCCGACCTATCGACTCCAGATAGGTATACCTGGAAGTAGCAACGCTCTAAAAATCGCCTCGCAACTCGGAATCCCCACTGAAATTCTTGATGAAGCACAAACGCATTTAGGGAATAACACCGTCGCTGTTGAAGACCTTCTCGTGCGTTTACAGCAAACACAAGATGAACTGGAAACAGAACGCACACACTTACACCATAAGATTCAAAAAGCCGAAGTCGCCTCCGAGAAACATACACAACTCCTTCAAACCCTTGAAACCGAACGCCATACCTTAAAACAGCAGGCTGAGTCTGAGGCTCGCGACATCGTTAACAACGCACGCACAACCGTAGAGAAACTTGTCGCTGATATTCGCAAACAACAAGCCTCGAAAAATAGTATCCGAAACGCTTTTTCACAGATAGAGTCCGCCAAAAAATCGCTAAAAAAAGAACCCCCGAAAAAGCAATCTCATCCACCAAAACTTAAAGTTAACGTCGGTGATAAGGTCAGGGTCAAAAAACTCGACCGATTTGGAGAAGTCCTCGCTATCAAATCGCGCGGTAAAACACCCCTTCAGATTCTGGTTGGGAATATGCAAATGCAAGCCGCTTACCACGAAATCGATTCCGTGCATCCAAAACAGGAATCATCAAACCTTTCAACGTCTGTCCTCGATATCCAATACAGTAAATCCAATACAATCAGTGGTGAGTTGAATATCCGAGGATTGCTTGTAAAAGAGGCGTTAGACGTGACGGATAAGTATCTTGATGACGCGTATCTCGCGGGTCTCCCGACAGTTCGTATTCTTCACGGCAAAGGGACGGGTGCCTTGCGAAAAGCCGTTCATGACGAGTTGCGTGAGGATCCGCGTGTAACCAAATACCAATTCGCGCCACTCAGCCAAGGCGGTGAGGGCGTAACCGTCGTTACATTCAAAGAGTGAGGCAGATTCACCGTGAACACCCCCCAGACAAGAGGCTCTGTGCCACGCGAAACAATTGATGAGATTCAGAGTCGAAGCGATATTGTTGAAGTCATCTCCGAGTGTGGGGTCGCCCTGCGTGCTGCGGGTCGAGATTACAAAGGACTCTGTCCGTTTCACGATGAAAAGACCCCCTCTTTCACAGTCTCACCGCAAAAGCAGATGTTCTATTGCTTTGGATGTCAGACGGGGGGCAATGTCATCTCTTTTGTGCAAAAGCACGAAGGTAAAAACTTCATTGAGACGCTGGAGTGGTTAGCGGGTCGGCTGAATATTGACCTCCCGAATCAGGACAGTCGGGGGAGCGCGAACCGAAAACGGTTCACGACTTTGGAGGATCTCAACCGGTTTGCTGTGGAATACTACCACAATCAACTTCTCACTGATAGAGCCGGCGCGTCGGCGAGGCAGTATCTCAGGCATCGCGGTGTCCAATTGAAAACGCTCCGTTCTTTTCAGTTGGGCTACGCAAAGGCTGGGCGCCGCGAGCTTATTAAAGTCGCAACAGATAAAGGTTTTACGATCCAACAACTCATTGATGCCGGACTCATTCGGGATGAAGATCGGGGTCCACAGGATCGGTTTTGGAACAGGGTCCTTTTTCCGATTTACAATGAACGGGGGACACCCGTTGGATTTGGGGGACGCTCGCTCTCTGAAGAACATCAACCGAAGTATCTGAATTCTCCGGCGACAGTTCTATATGATAAAAGTAATATCCTTTATAACCTCGACAAAGCACGCCAATCTATCTACAAAAAGCAGCACGTGCTGCTTGTAGAGGGGTATATGGACGTTTTGATGCTTTTTCAGTCGGGGATTGAGAATGTAGTGGCATCCTCTGGAACCGCGTTGAGCGAAAATCACGCGAAATTATTGAAGCGGTTTGCTCCTGAAGTTATCATTGTCTATGACGGAGATGCCTCCGGTCTTCAAGCCGCACAACGTGGATTGCACCGACTGCTCGCTGAGGGATTACGGGTGCGCGTTGCCCTGCTACCTACAGGCGAAGATCCAGATTCGTTTACGCGACAACACGGCGCAACGGCGTTCATGGAACTCACGGAAAAGGCGATAAATCTCATCGAATTTCAGATTCAAGCCGCCATCCAACGGCAGAACATTCATCGGGTTGATGTGAAAACACAGGTCGTCAAAGAGATTGTTGAGACGCTCCTAAACCTTCAGAATCGGGTAGAGCGGAGCGAATACATCAGATACGCCGCACGGGAACTCCACATGGAGGCGTCGGTCCTTTGGCAGGAATTGAGAGATATGGGGTTCAAGGAAACCCCGACTCCGAATCAGCAGCGGCGAACCAAGCCGAAGAACCAAAAGTTGACACCCCGCGCACAAATTGAACGTCAATTAATTGAAGCCTTAATCCAAAACCCAGCGTTAATCTCGCATGTCAAACCTCAATTTGACTATCAGAGTTTCACGGAACCCTTTTTTGTTAGAATCGCACGGTTGCTGTGGGAGGCTTGTACGGATGACGAGCATGTGGACATCCAAACCCTAATTAATGAATGCCCTGACGAAAAACTCAGAGCGTTTATTTCAGGTGCAATGCTACAAAGAGCACATCCACCGAATCTACTACAGGCACGGGTGGACGGATGCCTTAAAAAACTACGGCATTTCCTCTTGCGCGACCTTGAACAGCGTGTTCGCTCGCACGCACTCGCTGAGGGGGCAGATAAAATAGAAACGCTTGAGGAATTGGTAAAACTCTCGAACCAAAGACGCGCTTTACGTAATCGCGAGACCGCGGACACTCATGAGGAAAATCTAAATGAAGGAGGAAATTGATGGTGGATTTCAAAGATCATTCTACCCTTGATTACCTGGATACCGAGAACAACGACGAACTCGGATATGAAGACGAAATGGCAGAAATAGCTGCAGCTGGCACAAGTTACACGGACGATTCCGTGAAGGTGTACATGCGCGAGATGGGGAAATTTCAACTCCTTGATAAGCTGCAAGAGGTGGAACTCGCTAAGCAGATTGAGGCAGGACATCGCACGGCTCATGAAGCGACCTTCGGCACAGCACTCGCTATTACTGAAGTTCGGAAACTTCTCTATAAAATCGTCACGGCTAAAAAGCGTGCCTCTGATATTATTGATATGCCTGTTTCGAGCAACTCGACACAGGATAAGGAACGCAAACTACGCGAACAGGTCAAGAAAGCGTTGGAGGTCCTTGAAAACTTAGAGATGGAACGTCTTGCCGCGACCGCGCCTGCCACTGCTAAAAACGGAGGGAAAACCGCCGCGAAATCGAAAAATCGTCCCAATCTTATTAAGACACTCGAGCAACTTAAGATTGACCGAGAGGAAATTAGCAAAATTTCTGACCTTGTCAAACAAGCCGAGTATCAGATTAGCACGTGGGAAAGTGAAATCCAGTACCTTCAGCAGAAATATGAGATTCCCGATGAATCGCTCAACGGCACTAACGGAGCGGATCGCGAGTTTAAAAGCGACACCGCGAAAGCCGCATACATAAACATTGTTCGGTTACAACGCAATATCCGACAGCACATGACCGAAATTGGTGTCCCCCGGGAACGCCTCAAGGCACTCACACAACAGATTGACAAGGGTGAATCCGAGGCACAAGACGCAAAAATGGCGATTGTTGAAGCCAACCTCCGCCTGGTCGTCAGCATTGCAAAGAAACATCGACACCGCGCATCGGGACTCGAATTTCTCGACTTGATCCAAGAGGGGAACATCGGCTTGATGCGGGCAGTGGACAAATTTGATTATCAGCGCGGCTATAAATTTAGCACCTACGCCACCTGGTGGATTCGTCAAGGGATCACGCGTGCTATCGCTGACCAAGGACGCACGATCCGCATCCCTGTCCACATGCACGAACGCATTAACAAAATCAGGCGTGTCCAACGTTCGCTCTTACAGGAGTTAGGCACTGAACCCTCAGCTGAAGAGATCGCCGCCGATCTCAAGATTTCTACCAATAAGGTCGCTGAAGCCTTAGCCGTCGCTCCTGAAACAGCCTCTTTAGATACCCCGATCGGTGAAGAGGATGAGAACCCTCTCGGTGCTTTCATTATGGATGTGGACTCTCCTTCCCCTGTCCAAGAAGCCGAATTGAATATACTCAAAGAGCAGATTCAGGAAGTCCTCTCCGAACTCAATGAACGGGAAAGAAAAGTAATTTCGCTCCGTTTTGGGATTGAAGATGGTTATCCAAGGACGCTTGAAGAGGTCGGCAATATCTTTAACGTAACACGGGAACGCATCCGGCAAATTGAGGCGAAAGCACTCCGGAAGTTAAGACACCCCAGACGCAGCCGAAAACTCCGAGATTTTGTGCATTAGCACTAACTTTGCTGCAGGTAGGGGAAATACCCAAGCAAAAATACCTCGATTCTCGACTCCTGATTGCTGACAACTATTAAAATTTGATATTTTTTTCAAAATATGATATAATTTTTGCATTGAACTTGTTCTAAAAGGGGGCCCATAGCTCAGTGGTCAGAGCCGCCGGCTCATAACCGGCTGGTCCTAGGTTCGAGTCCTAGTGGGCCCAT